>NZ_JBSFVA010000012.1:0-243379 GCF_053592075.1 Nonomuraea sp. NPDC002799 | reverse complement strand
ATGCGCCAGATGCACGGCCGAGCCGGCTTCGCGCTGCTCCGCCACCGCATCCTCTTGGCCTGACGCTCCGTCACCACCGAAAGAGCGACAGAGCCGATTACTGGACAGGCCCGGCCGCTGACCTGCGGCGCGCCAACTGATTTGAGACAACATGAATGTGAATGTCTCAACGATCATGGCGTCCCTGGCTGAATGTCTTAAACCAGTTGGCGTGTGATCATGGAATGGCTCTGGAGAACCAGACGTCCGTCTCTCGTGAGACTGCCTGGCGGGCTTCTTGGTGTTGAATGCCCGGCCCGCCGGGGACTGTACGGTTTTCGGCTCTGTCGCTCTTTCGGACAGGCCCGCCCGCCCCGCGCGCAACCCCGCCAGACGCGCACGCCTCGACGTCCCTGTAGGGATGTCAGAAGTAGGCGCCGGGGATGGCAGCGCCGAGGATCGGGCGGCGAAGGTGTTGTGGTGTGATTATGACGCCGGTGATCCGGCTGGCGAGCGCCAGGGCCGCCGGGATGGGATTGTCGATGCTGTCGCTGGCGGCCGGATCGATGCCCAGGTCGCGGAGGTGATGATTGAGCCGGTCGGGATCCGCGCCGTGCCTGTCTATGGGAAACCCTGGGTTGATGTCGGTGATGAGCTGGCCGTCGACGGCATAGGTGACCTGGTGCTGGGCGTAGTCGTGCCGCAGCGCTATCACCGCCTCACCACCGTCACGAGACAGGTCGGGCAGAGCCTCCCGCGCGCGCCAGCCGCAGTCCTCGATGGCGATCGTCCAGTCCTCGATTCGCCTCACGGTGATGATCTCCGGCCCTTCCGGCTGGGAGTAGTCCTCGTCCGTGATGAGCCGGATGTCCTCGTCTGCGGCCCCAATCCGGCGAAGCACCTCATGCTCGTCGAGCCCGCGGACGAAGACGATGGTGTAGATGTCATGAAGGCTGCTGCTCCTTTCCCATGCGTAGTCCTCCGGCGACGCGCCGGGGGTCCTCGCGGTGGCGCGGACCATCTCGAACGTGCGCGCCTCCTCAAGGATCTCGGGATAGGCAGCGAAGAAGGCCTCGGTGATTTCTGGAGCTATCCGGCCACGCTCACTGACCAGGTAGCCGTTCTCTCTCGCCCAGTCCCGGATTTGAGTGCGGCCGAGCTCGGGCGTCCGGTAGGTGACGCGGAGGGGGGTGAAGTCGGCATCGGACATGATCAGAAAACTACCGATAAGTTTCGACGTCCCGTCTGCCCGTCCATGCCGCGAGCTTCTCCCGGTAAGTCACCTGGGCGAGTGCAACGGTCTCCCAATGGCGTAGTCCTTCGCTGGCGCCGCGACGATTGGCGGCTGATGAGTGCCAAGAAGCTCGGTCGAGGTGTCAGTCCACGACGCACCAGTAGGCGAGCTGGTGGCTCGTGCTTTGGACCACGCGCGGCGGGGACTCAGGTTGTGGCCAGATCTGCAGTAGGTAGCGGTCGATGACCATGCCAATCGAGGTGTTCACCTCCGCGCCCTCGTCCATGTTCGTGGCGTGGTAGCGCAGCCGCTACCACCCCGGGCCCGAGGGCAACTCCGGTAGATCGTGGACTCGTTCACCTGCCCATTCGCATAACCAGAGGCGTCCGCTTTCGGATCGGAAGCTGGTCTCCACGATGTCCTCATATCCGTCGGTGTCCGCTCCTGGGTCGCTGTCGGCCACCGTCACCGAGATGCCGACGATGCCCGTGTGCAGGCCCGTGACGAGGAGAGCTTTGTCGTCCTTGACCCGGAGGATCCCCACGGGGTGCTCTGGGTGGTCATCGGGGAAAACGTCTGGGGCCAGTGTGCCGTAGTCGATGAGGTAGGCCTGCCGGTAGCTGACGTGGAGATCGAACGACACAGTCCGCGCGGTGATCATGGCTGACAAGCTTAAGATCACAAGCTGACATATCCGGCGGTCTGTACTCACCTATGGGGCGGAGAGTCAGGAACCCGGCTTTCCCATGGACGCAGTCCTTCGCCAGCCAAGAGTAGCGCGGCCTCGGGCAGGTCCAGATCGTCGACGGTCTCGGGCGGGTGCAGGTGGTGAGGCGCGCCCGGTTCCCAGAGGGCGAGCGGTTTGGGCAGCGCCGGGTCAACGGTTCTGATCTTGAGATGGTCGAGGACCCGGTTGGTGACCGCGGCGGGGTGGTGGTCGCCGCAGAATTCGTGCCAGAGGGTTCCGGCCCAGGGATCGTAGCGGCGTTGATTCATGAAGGAGCGCAGCGCGTCCAGCAGGCTGCCGGTGAAGCTGAGTTCGTCGACGATGAGCATCGCAGCGGCGCTGAGCAGCGGCCCGGGCTGGTAGGAGGGCAGGTCGCGGCAGTGCTGGCGGGCGGCGGAGGTGGGCGTCGGTGCCTGCTGGCAGCATTTCCGGGGTGCCGAGGTAGACGGCCAGGCGGAACAGCTGCCGCCGCGCAGGGGATTGCAACGGCGACAGTATCGTCGCTTGGTTCCTTGCCGCTTTCACGTGACCTTCGGCGACTTCTACGGACCATCCAGTCGCCTGGTCACTGTGTCGAGTGTCGGCCAAGGAGGACCCTCGCGCAGCAAGCGCAGGAACTCCTCTCCGAATCGCCTCCCGTTCGGAAACTGGTCGCCAAGCTCCCAACGCCACGCTGCGACCATCGCGAGAACGAGCTGTCGGCACTCGTCCAGCAGTCCCTGGTCAACGCTTGGGTAGTGCTCGCAGACCGCCTCGGCGACATGGGCGAGATCGAACTCGACGGGGCCACGGCAGTACGTTTGAAGGTCGATGAACAACGGGCCATTCGTCGTGCTGAGCACGTTGCCTGGATGCGGCTCGCCGTGGAGCAGCTGCTCCACCGCGCCGCGGTCCTCGATCGTCCGTCGCAGGCTTCCTAATCTGCTGCCGAGGAAGACGCGGTCTGCGCCGGCGAGCTCCGGCGAGAGATCCGGGTTGGCAACGACTTCTTCCGCCTCCGCGATGCGATCCGTGAACCGCGGGCTCGGAACGTCGACCTTGCGCATGCCGACGTGCAGCCGCTCCAGCGCCTTGGCGTAGTCGACTGGTGAGACGTGAGGTGTCACGGGCTCGTAGTAGATCCACAGCGTCACTGTGAAGCCATCACGCGTGTACACGAGCGGGTCCACCCGAGGCTCCAAGAGGCCCACCGGGCATCCGGCCGCGGCGAGCCGTTGCGCGAGCTCGACTTCGAGCGGTGCAGCCTCATGCCCCACAGGGGCGACCCGGGCAAGGACGTCGCACGGCGTCAGTCGCAGCGCCAGCCTGTTCGAGTTGTGGAGAACGATTGCGTCGTTGGCTGGCAGGTCGAGCGATGCGGCGACCGAAGTCGCAGTCGCGATCGCACGCGTGACGTCGGTCATCTCCACCCTCGAATCTTGCGATGACCAGCTATTGATGGCGGCTGGGAGAGAGATCAGCCTGCGGCGTTGCACGGATTTCCAGGTTTGGTTGGCGGGAGGTCTCAGGTCTTCTCGGCGGCTTGGCGGCGAGATAGGGCGAGTCGGCGCCACAGCAGGTCGATCTCGATGATAATCACGGTGACCTCGTCACCGATCTGAACCGCGTCGCCTGATGCCTCGGCAGTCGGGCCGGCGAGTTCGCTGAGGTGGACGAAGCCTTCGACGCCGTCTGCCACGCGGACGAAGACGCCGAAGGGCACCACTTCGGTGACCAGACCGTGCAGGATCTGCCCCACGTGAACATGGCGCGCGAACTGCTGGAACGGGTCGGGCCGGGTGGCGCGCAGCGACAGGCGGGCTTCGACGTTGTAGGTGTCGAAGTCGAGGAATTCGCACCTGATGTGCTCTCCTACGGAGACGACCTGGGATGGGTCATCTCCGCGGCGCCAGGACAAATCGGGTATGGCGATGAAGCCGACGCCGGGAAAGACAGGATGGTCGGGTCCGTCGTCCAGATCGACGAAGACACCGAAGTGTTCGATGGCCGCAACAGCGCCGGACAGCCGCTGTCCCGGACGCAGCGCCTCCAGATATGTCCACAGCTGGGGCTTCTCAGTCTCACGAATGCTGCGAGGGATTGATCGTCTTCCACCGTCCCCATGACTCCAAGGCTCCCACGAACGTGAGCCCGATCACGATAGTTGGAACCGGTGAGGGGTCGTGACCTTGGGATTGAAGGGGGCCGGCTCCGCTTGTTGGAACCGATTTCTCACGGCGGTTGGCACCGGGCGGGAGTTCTCAGGCTCTCTGGAATCGATTCTTGCGATCGACGGACAGTGAAGAACTCGCACAGCGATCGACAGCGGTACCCGGGTGGCCAACTACTACTCACACTGCCATCTACCGCTCAAACGCTCACCCGGGCCGAACGTCCTGCCGTACATGCCGCTACTGTCAACTTCGATTGCGCGCTTCCATGTCCGCTTCCAGTTGCCGCGACGGACTGTCGTCTTCAAGGCCGCCAGACAGTGGACGTGACCCCGGGCTGCTCTTGACGAATCAAATGAACAAACTTTTAATTCGTTCATGGGTCGCATCGCGGGCGTCACCGCCGCCGAGACGCGGGAGCGGCTGCTGCGCGCGGCCGCCGAGGTCTTCGCCGAGCGGGGGTACGACGGCACGCGTGTGGCCGACATCGCCGCGGCCGCGGGCGTGAGCAACGGCGCGTTGTACGCGCACTTCGGCTCCAAGGCCGAGCTGCTGGTGACCGCGCTGCGCGCGCACGGGCGGCGGATGCTGGCCACGTTGTTCGCCGCCGATCCCGACCGGTCGATCGCCGAGCTGCTGCTCGTCATCGGCCGCTGGCTGCCGCGCCGCCAGGGTTCGCCCGGCCACCTCATCGTCGAGGCGCTGGTCGCGGCCCGCCGCGACGAGGGCGTGGCCCGGCCGATGCGCGACTACGTCGGTGAGCGCGCCGACTGGATCGCCGAGCTCGTACGCGTCGCGCAGAGCGGCGGCGAGCTGGACCCGGGCCTGTCGCCGGACGCGCTGGCCCACTTCTGCCTGCTGCTCGCGATGGGCAGCGCCCTCATCACGCCGAACCTGCACGCCGTGGACGACGCGGACTGGTCGGCGTTGCTCATCCGCGTCGTGGGGGCCCTCGCCCCGCCGGCGCCATCACCGCACACGGAGCGGAGCACCCCGGAGTGAACGTACGCATCGATATCGACCGCTGCCAGGGACACGGCCGCTGCTACGACCTGGCCCCCGGCCTGTTCGGCGAGGACGACGAAGGCTACGGCCAGGTCATCGACGGCGGCCTCGTGCCGCGGGGCGCGGAGCAGGTGGCGCGCCTCGCCGTGGCCAACTGCCCGGAGCGAGCGATCGACATGAGCGAGGAGGCGTGACATGACCGTTGACGACCGTTTCAGCCAGGGCTTCCGGGATTCGCGGGCGGACCTGCCCCTCGGGAAGCGCAACGAGGTCATCACCGGCCCGGTGGCGGACTGGGCGACCGGTTTCTCCCACATGGAGCCGGAGTGGGCGCAGGATCCGTACCCGATTCAGGATGATCTGCGGCAGCGCTGCCCGATCGCGCACACCGACCGGTTCGGCGGCGGCTGGCTGCCGACCCGGTACGACGACGTCGCGGCCATCGCGTACGACACCGAACGCTTCTCCTCGCGGTCGCCCATCATGAGCAACTTCCGCGCTCCCGTCGAGGCGGCGCCGGTGGGCGGCACGCCGCCGATCTCGTCCGACCCGCCCTTCCACCACGACGCGCGCAAGCTGCTGCTCCCGGCATTCACCAAGACCGCGGTCGCCCGGCGGGAGGCGTCGACCCGGGCGTTCTGCCACGCGCTCATCGACGGGATGCGGGGCCAGGACGTCGTGGACGCGGCCCGCGACTACGCCCAGCACATCCCGGTCCGGGTCATCGCCGACATGCTCGGCTTCCCGCCCGAGGACGGGCCGCGCTTCCGCGAGTTCATCGAGAACGCGCTCGAAGGCATCAACCGCCCGCCGGAGGAGCGTCTGGCCCGGATGGAGATGTTGTTCGACTACCTGCTCGCGCAGATCCGCGACCACGTCGACCACCCGCGCGACGACCTGACGACTTATTTGATCAACGCCGAGCTGTACGGCCGCAAGCTCGAGTCCACGCACGTGGCCGGGACGATGGCGTTGCTGCTGGTCGCCGGGATCGACACCACGTGGAGCGCGATCGGGGCCTCGTTGTGGCATCTGGCCAAGACGCCCGCCGACCGGGAGCGGCTGGTGGCCGAGCCCGGGCTGCTGCCGACGGCGATGGAGGAGCTGCTGCGGGCGTACGCACCGGTCACGATGGCGCGGCTGGTCAAGGAGGACATGAGCTACGGCGGGGTCGACATGAAGGCCGACGACTGGATCCTGTTGTCCTTCCCGGCGGCCAACCGGGATCCGGGGCAGTTCGACCGGGCGGGTGAGGTGGTCATCGACCGGGAGGTCAACCGGCACGTCGCGTTCGGCCTGGGCATCCACCGGTGTGTGGGGTCGCACCTGGCGCGCATGGAGTTGCGGGTGGCGCTGGAGGTCTGGCTGGAGCGTGTCCCCGCCTTCAGCCTCGCCGACCCGGAGGCGGTCACGTGGGCGGCGGGCCAGGTTCGCGGCCCGCGCACGCTGCCGCTCCGCATCGGGTGACCGCCAGGCCCAGGTCCCGCCCTGGTCCGGGCCCTGGGGTGACGTACCCGGGCGATCGACAGGCGATCAGACCACGACCGGATCACGTTCTTCCCGGGCGGTGGCCAGCACCGGGTAGTCCGTGTAGCCGACCTCCGTGCCCCCGTACCAGTACTCCTCGCGCACAGGGTTGAGCGGCGCGTCGCGGCGCAGCCGTTCGACCAGGTCGGGATTCGCCAGGAACGCCCGGCCCAGCGAGATCAGGTCGGCACCCGCGTCGAGGAGCCGCTCGCCCTCGTGCCGGCCGCCGTCGGCGGGGAGCGGGCTCGGCCAGGGCAGCGCGGGGTTGGCGATCAACGTGGCCGGCCAGTCGCGGCGGATGCGGTGGAACAGGGGCCGGCCGGGGTCGGCGAAGACGACGTGCAGGTAGGCCAGACCCTTGCCGGCGAGCGCGGCCACGAGCGCCGGGTAGACGCTCTCGACGTCGTGCTCGCGCATGGCGTTGGCCGTGACCCCTGGCGCGATGCGCAGGCCCACCCGTGCGGGGCCGACCGCGTCGGCGACGGCCTCGACCACCTCCGCCACGAAGCGGATGCGGCCGGCCACCGAGCCTCCGTAGCCGTCGGTGCGGCGGTTGGTGACTCCCGACAGGAACTGGTGGATCAGGTAGCCGTTGCCGCCGTGTACTTCGACCCCCTCGAACCCGGCGTCGACGGCGCGCCGGGCGGCGGCGGCGAAATCGGCCACGGTTGAGCGGATCTCCGCGACGGTCATCTCACGGGGCACGACCCCCGGCCGGGACCCGCCCGGTGTGAAGATCGAGTCGGGGAAGGCCACCGGCGAGGGCGCCATCGGCATCAGCCCGGTGGTGTCCGGGTGGCCGATCCGGCCGCCGTGCTGCAGTTGCAGGAACATCCGGCCGCCCGCGGCGCGCACCGCGCCGGTGACCCGCCGCCAGCCGGCCACGTGTGCGTCGTGGTAGATGGCGGGGATGCCGGGATAGGTCTGCCCGACCGCGTTCGGTGTGCTGGCCTCCGCGATGATCAGCCCCGCGGAAGCCCGTTGCGCGTAGTACGTGGCCATGATCGGCTCGGGGACGCCGTCGGCCGTCGCGCGGTTGCGCGTCAGCGGCGCCATCACCAGCCGGTTGGGCAGGTGCAGGGCACCGAGGCGGGCGGGCTCGAACAGGCGGGAGGTGGACGTTGTGCTGGCCATGATCATCAGATCCGATCTTTCGGGTGTGCCGGTGACAGTGCGGACTCTGCTCCTCCGCGCTTCGGTGTGCCTGATGGTTCGCTGACGGCCGGCCGCCGTGTGTACGGTGGCCACTGTGCGGTTCGGAGTGCTTGGCCCCCTGACGGTGTGGGACGACGAGGGCGAGCCGGTCAAGATCCACGAGATCAAGGTCAGGGCCCTGCTCGCTGATCTGCTCATCCACGAGGGCCGGCTGGTCTCCGCCGATCGGCTCATCGACGACCTGTGGGGCGCGCAGCCGCCGGGCAACCCGGCCAACGCCCTTCAGGCCAAGGTCTCCCTGCTGCGCCGGGCGCTCGGCCGCGATCGCGTGGCCTACCAGGCTCCCGGCTACCGGTTGCGCCTCGGCCAGGGCGACGAGGTGGACGCGGACCGGTTCCGCTTTCTGGTGGCCGAGGCTCGCTCGGCCGGGGCGGGGACGCGGGCCGCGCTGCTCACCGAGGCGCTGGGGTTGTGGCGCGGGCCGGCGTACGCCGATTTCGCCGACACGGAGTTCGCCCGCACGGCGGCGCACCGCTTGGCCGAACAGCGCCTCGCCGTCGTGGAGGAACAGGCGGAGACCCGCCTCGCGGCGGGCGATCACCTTTTGCTGACCGGAGAGCTGACCGGCCTGGTGGCCCGCCATCCGCTGCGGGAACGGCTGCGCGCGGTCCAGCTTCGGGCCCTCTACCTGGCCGGTCGCCAGAGCGAGGCGCTGGCCTCGTACAGGGAGCTGCGTGACCGCCTGGCAGGCGAGCTCGGCGTCGATCCGAACCCTGAGCTGGTCGCCCTGCACCAGGCGATCCTGCGCCAGGACGCGTCACTCGGCCGCGCGCCGGGCGGCGATCCCGGCCCGCCGGGCCCCGCCGATCCGCCTGCGTCGAATCTGCCTGCCCCGCTCACCGCCCTGGTCGGCCGCGAGGACGCCCTGGACGAGGTCGGCAGGCTCCTGGACGGCGCCCGCCTGGTGACGCTGACCGGGCCGGGTGGGGTGGGCAAGACCCGGCTCGCGGTGGAGGCCGCGGCGCGACTCTCCCGATCCGCCGCGGGACCTGTGACCGACGGGGTGTGGCTGGTGGAGCTCGGGACCCGGCGCGGCGACGTGGACGACCTCGCGCAGGCGGTCGCCGCCGTGCTCGGCCTGCGTGGCGACGTGCCCGCCGACCCGCTGGGGCTCGGTGCGCCCAGGATGCCCGCCGACCGGCTGGCCGCCGCTCTGCGCGAGCGCCGCATCGTGCTCGTGCTCGACAACTGCGAGCACGTCATCGAGCCGGCCGCCGCGCTCGCGGACCTGCTGTTGCGTGCCGCGTCCGGGCTGCGCGTCCTGGCCACCAGCCGGGAGCCGCTCGGTCTGTCGGGCGAGGCCGTGTTCCTGGTCGAGCCGCTCCGGCAGGCCGACGCGGTGCGCCTGTTCAGCGAGCGGGCGGCCGCGTCGGCCCCGGGCCTCACGCTCGACGGCGAGAGCGGCCAGGCGGTGGCCGAGATCTGCCGCCGTCTCGACGGCATCCCGCTCGCACTCGAACTGGCGGCGACCCGGGTCCGCGGCCTCGGCGTGCGGGAGCTGGCGGCGCGGCTCGAGAACCGGTTCCGGGTGCTCACCGCCGGGCAGCGCGGCGCGCCGGCCCGGCAGCAGACCCTGTGGGCGATGATCGACTGGAGCTGGGAGCTGCTCAGCGCATCGGAGCGGGTCGTGCTGCGCCGCCTGGCCGTGCACGCCGGCGGATGCACGCTGGAGGCGGCGGAAGCGGTGTGCGCGGATGCCTGCGTGGCCCGTGAGGACGTGCTCGACCTGGTGACGCGTCTGGTCGACCGGTCCCTGGTCGTCATGGCCGACAGGCCGGAGGGGCCGCGCTACGGGCTGCTCGAATCCGTGGCCGCGTACGCGATGGAGCGGCTGCGCGAGGCGGATGACCTCGCCGGCGCACGCGAGCGGCATCTGCTGCACTACCTGGACCTCGCCGAACGGGCCGAGCCCCAGCTGCGCGGCCCGCGGCAGCAGGCGTGGCTCGGCCGTCTCGACGCCGAGGACGCCAATCTCCGGGCGGCGCTGGAGGAGGCGCTACGACGGGGTGCGGCGGTCCGCCTGGTCACCGCCTTGTGCTGGTGGTGGCTGCTGCGCGGCCGGCTGAGGGAGGGCCGCCGCGCCCTGTCGGAGGCGCTCACCGTCGCCCCTGAGGCCGCCGAGCTGCGCGTGCTGGAGAGCGCGTTCACGCTGCTGACCGGTGGTGACCGATCCGGGGCGCGGGCGTCTGTCCCGGAAGGGATCGACGATCCGGTACGGCGCGGGCGGGCGGTCTGGCTGCACGCGTACGGCCTTTTCCACGCCGGGTTCCTGGACCTGGGCGAGGAGCTCAACGCCCAGGCGCTCGACCTCATGGCCACCGACAGATGGGGCACCGCTGCCGCGCTCGGGCTGCGGGCCATGTTCGCGCTGATCCGGGGCGACCTCGACGGCGTCGCACGGGACGGCGCGCGCAGCGCCGGGCTCTTCCGCGAGCTCGGGGACCGATGGGGCGAGCTGCAGACCGTCTCCCCGCTCTCCACGCTCGCCGAGATCAAGGGCGACTACGCGCAGGCCGCCCGTCGCCAGGTCGAAGGGCTGCGCATCGCCCAGGAGCTGGGCCTGGCGTCGGAGGTCGCCGCGCGCCACTCGGGGCTGGGCCGGCTGGCGCTGCTCTCCCAGGAGTGGGACCGCGCCCATGAGCTGCACGAACGGGCCCGGCGGCTGGCCGCGGCGCAGGGCTACGTCTATGGCGAGGTCCACGCGGTCATGGGGCTCGCCCTCGGGGCCCGCCGCTCGGGGAACCTGGACACGGCGGAGGCGTACCTGGCCCGGCTCCGCGACGAGTTCGTGTCCTCGGAGGCCGGCGAACATCTGCTGCTCGCCGAGCTGGGTTTCACCGCCGAGCTGCGCGAGGACGCCGCTCGGGCCGCGGCCTGCCATCTGTGCGGGCTGGAGATCGCCCGCTCGATCGGAGAGCCACGCGCCCTGGCCCTGTCCCTGGAGGGCCTGGCGGGCGCGGCCGCGCTGTCCGGCGACGTGGGCCAGGCGGGGTACGCGGCTCTGCTGCTCGGGGCGGCGGATGCGGCGCGGCGGAGCGTGGGCGCGCCGCTGCCGCTCGCCGAGCGCGGTGACGCGGACCGGATCACGGCGGCGGCGACCGCCGTCCTGGGCGAGGCGGCCTTCACCGAGGCGTTCCTGCGCGGCACGAACCTGACCCCGCAGGAGGCCGCCGACCTTGCCAGGACGGCGCAGTCCTCCACCGGCGGCAGCGCGCCCGGATCCGGGCCGGGAGCCTGACCCCGGGGGAGGCGGCGGTCGAGGTCGATACGGTGCTGCCGTGGCTGACATTCATGAACTCATGGTCGCGATGGACCTGCGTGGTGATCTGTCCGAGACCGAGCTCGCCGAGTTGCGCTGGCATTTGGGCCTCGGCTCGCGCCCCGAGCACATCACCGAGGAGACGATCGTCGTCAATGAGGTGCTCGATCTCCTGGATGACGAGCAGAAGCCGGTGCGGGATGAGAAGGGCGACTGGGTGATCAAGGATTTTCCGCAACCGGCATGGGACGGCGGTTCGCCGTACGCGGCCTCGAAGATCCCGGGGGCCGGCTGCTCGATCCTGGTGCGCGCGGATGACCACGACGACGAACGCTGGGCGCTGACCTGCCGCTGGGAGATCCACCCCGACGGGCATGCCGTGCTGGCCCGGCTGATCGGCTGGTTGGTCGCCCGGCTCCACAAGAACGAGTGCTTTTTCGGCTACCAGCGCTGGTACGAGGACGATCAGCCGGAGCTGCTCAGTGTCCGCGACGGGAAGGTGGTGACGTGTCGCGATGGAACGTTCGTCCCGCCGTTCTGGGAGGAATCTGACCTGTATTGAGCCTCGCCGACTCAGTCGTTGACGAGTCAGCGCCGCCCGGCGAGGGCCGACAGGGCTCCGGCCGCGAGAAAGGCGTTTCTCGCGAGGACGTGGCGGGACATCACGGGGCTCCAGTCAGCCGGGGCAGGTGTCGTCGGGGTTGATGGCGTGGGTGATGCGGCGTCCGATGTCGCGGAGCTGCCGGGTCTGGGTCTTGGTGAGGGGGTCGAAGACGAAACGGCGTACGGCGTCCACGTGCCCCGGCGCGGTGGCGACGACCTTCTCGCGGCCCTCCTCGGTGAGGACGGCCAGGGTGTAGCGCCCGTCGGCGGGATCCGGCGTGCGGCGCACCCAGTCGCGCCGCTCCAGCCGCTTGACCACGTGGGACAGGCGCGAGAGCGACCCGTCGGACAAGGCCGCCAGATCGCTCATCCGCATGGTCTGATCGGGGCTCATCGACAACCCGGCCATCACCTGATATTCGAAGTGGCTGATCCCGGCGTCGCGCTGCAACTGCCCGTCGAGCGCGGACGAGAGCCGGATGAGCACGCTGGCCAGCGCCAGCCAGCTCTCCATCTCCTCCTCGGTCAGCCAGCGCGGCTCCTGCGGGTCGCTCATGCGCCCCAGCTTAACTTGAGACGTCAAGTGATCGTGGTCAGCTCACGTACGCCGGAACCGGCTCGGCCGACGCGCGGCGGCGGCGGGGGACGACGGCGTAGCTGATCGCGAGGGCGCCCAGGCTGAGGGCCGCGGCGGCGAACCCGAGCCAGCGCAGCCCGTCCGCGGCCACCAGAGCGCCGCCGAATGCCGAGCCCCCCGCGATACCGAGGTTGAACGCGCAGACGTTCACCGACACGGCCAGGATCGGCGCGGCGCCGGCGTGCCGCAGCACCAGGCTCTGCAGGGCCGGCGTGGTCGCCGAGGTGAGCAGCCCGAACACGAGCACGGCCAGCACGGCGGGCGCCCGCCACGGCAGCGCGAAGGGGAAGAGCGCCAGCACGACGGCCAGGCCGGCGAACGTGCCGCGAACGGTTCCGGCGAGCGAGCGGTCGGCCAGGCGGCCCGCGATCAGGCCGCCCGCCAGGCTGCCCGCACCGTAGACCAGCAGCAGGGTGGAGACCCCGGCGGCGGCGAATCCGGTGATCCCGGTCAGCGCGGGAGCTAGGTAGGTGAACACGGTCGAGGTGGCCGCCAGCCCGACCGACGTGGTGGCGATCACGATCAGCACCCGGCGCCGCAGCACCGCGCGCACCTCGGCGCCGACGCCGGTGACCGGCGCGTCCTGCCGGGGCAGCACGGCGGCGAGCAGCGCGGTCACCAGGAGCGTCAGCACGGCCAGCACGGCGAACGGCGTCCGCCAGCCGGCGTCCTCGCCGATCAGCACCCCCACGGGCACGCCCAGCAGGGTCGCCACCGAGAAACCCGATCCCACGGCCGCGATCGCCGTGCCCGCGCGCCGTGGCTCGACCACGCGGGTGACCAGCATCAGGGCCAGCGTCAGGAAGGCGGCATGGCTCAGGGAGGCGACGACCCGGCCGGCGATCAGCACCTCGTACGATCCGGCCAGCGCGCAGATCGTGTTGCCGGCGCAGAACACCGCCAGCAACCCCAGCGCCAGCCCCTTACGCGGCAGCCGCACGGTCGCGATCGTCACCAGCGGCCCGCCGATCACCACGCCCAGCGCGTACGCCGTCACGGTCTGCCCCGCCGTGGACACCGAGACCCGCAGGTCGGCGGCCACCTGCGGCAACAGCCCGGCTATCAGATATTCGGAGGTGCCGACCACGAACACGCTCAGCATGAGCACCGTCGGCACCACAAGGCTCTTCTTCATGCGGGTACGGTAGAGTCTCACATGCATGTGAGGGTCAAGGTGGGGTGCGGGAGGTCACATGAGGATCGGGGAGCTCGTCCGGCGTACCGGCGTGAGCCAGCGGCTGCTGCGGTACTACGAGGAGCAGGGCCTGCTGCGGCCGGAGCGTCGCGCCAGCGGCTACCGGGACTACGCCGAGGCCCACGTCGACACCGTCCTGCGCATCCGCAGCCTGCTCGCCGCCGGGCTGGGCACCTCGACGATCGCCACCGTGCTGCCCTGCCTGGAGGCCGACGGCGAGCGCATGCTTCCCACCTGCCCCGACGTCCTGGGGCACCTGCGCGGCGAGCGGGCGCGGATCGACCGGACGATGGAGGCCCTGCGCGTCTCCCGTGCCGCCCTCGATCAGGTGATCTTGGCGGCGGCTGATCGGTCGCGCGAAGTTCCGAACCTTCCGTCGTAGTCGCCGGGGGCCGCCTCCGCCGTACGCCAGGAGGCGGCCCCGGCCCTCCTCACCAGGCGCGGGCGCGTTCCGCGAGGATGCCCGCGCGGGCGAGCTGCACCTGCCGGGCCTTGCGCGCGGCGTAGCGCAACACCGGCGCCCGTGTCGCCCGTACCGTCAGCACGTCCTCGACCTCGGTCCCGGCGTCGTCGGCGGCCAGCACGAACCGATAGCCGAGCCACACCCCGCCCGGGCTGTCCACCTCGCCCTCGACGTGATCGCCGGTGGCGCGCAGCGTCACCTCGATCAGGTTGTCGTACTTCAGGAAGCCCAGGAACCGGAAGCGCTCCACCGAGACGAACCGGGTCTCGCCGGGCTCCCGCCGCACGTCGCGTACCGCCACCACCAGCGGCGACAGCCCGACGTAACTTGACGGCTCGCTCAAGTGCGCCTGGACGGCGGACGGCGGGGCGGGAACGTGGAAGACATGGCGGAGCAGAGTCTGCGGCATCGCGAACCTCACAGTCGTCGGTGGCCTGCCACCGAGTATGGCGGCGCGATCAAGCCTCAGGTGACGTCGCGGCGAAGGGTGAGAAGCCTGGCGACCAGCAGGCTGGCCAGGACCACGGCCACCACCTGGTTCCTGATCAGCACGGCCAGCGCCACACCCAGCGGCGCGCAGATCGAGGTGCTGAGCCCGCCCCCATCAGGATCACCGGCACGTCCGCGCTCAGCGCCGGACGGCCCTGCGCGCTCAGCAGCACGACTCCGGCGACCAGCGTCGCCACCCCCGACACGACGGCCACCGCCCGCCCGGCCAGCCCGTAGGCCACCAGCTTCGCGGTCACCACCGCACCCCGGCGGGGCGTGATGAGGAAGGCCCAGGTGATGGTCTGGTGACGGTATTCGCCCGCCATCCCGAGGACGCCGAGGATCAGGGTGAAGACGTACGCCTGCTGGGCCATGTTGTAGACGTTGGCGATCCGCTCGGCGTCGGACGCGGCCGGCAGGAGCGCCTGAGCCACCACCCACAACACGCAGAACACGGGCGCGACGGCGGCCAGCGTCCACGTCGTACGGCTGGAGCGGGCCTTGAACAGCTCGCCGCGGACGGGGGAGCTCATCCGGCCACCTCCAGGTAGAGGTCTTCGAGCACCCGGCCGCCGTCGAAGGGGCCGCTCCAGCGCAGCCGCCCGCCGGAGATGATGACCACGTGATCGGCGATAGGAGGAAGCCGCACCCAGCATAACGCGGGAACCCATTGCCTTGCTGGAGGGACTGTAGCGAAACGACGCCTCCATGGCCTTTCATATGATTTATATGAGGGATGATCGAAGTTGTTTCGTTCGCAGAATGTTCCTCAGTGCTCGCCCTGCGCGTCCCCGACAGCCATTCCGTTGGCCTCTCCACTCTCGCCATACATGTCTGTTGGCGGGCGGGCTCATCACGCTCGCAAACCTTCTGGATGGCTTGATGCCTGCGCCCGAACGACTCGTCGTTCTCCCTGGCTGGGACGGGATCGCTCGGCGGCGCTATGGCGATATACGCGATCGCTACTATGTCAAAGGCAGTGTTGCATGCTACGGTCGCAATGTGACAGAACCGACCCTATCTTCATCAGATATCGCTCGCAGTCGTCGCAGGATAATCTATGCGGATATCGTTTCCGCGGGCCTATTCGTTGGAACCGGGACGTTATTCTTAGTCGCTCGTGACATGGCAACTCACGGTCGATTGTCAACCGTGACAAATCTAGCTTCACAAGCATGTGCTGCTGGCGCAGCACTCCTGATACTTGCGGCACTCTGGCGTCGGTCTAGCTCCACGATCTCGTTGCTGGGTCCCATAGTCAGCCAGCAAGAAACCCTTGAGCGCGCACGTACGCAGGGAGCGATGCGAGCACTCCACTGGAAGCTCATGCTGCTTCGGCCAGTCATCGGCATCATTATTCTGCAAGCAGCACTGATGGCCATATCGGCAGTCCTTCCCATGTGAAAGAGCTGGCTCTGCCCTCAGACGGCAGGACCAGCTCTTGTCGTGTTACATGATGGACCGATGAACGCTCAGCACACGTTGTTGACGCCGATGCCGACGTCGGTTGCTGTATCGTTCATCAACCCCAGGCGCCGATTCCATTGGGGCCGATCAGAATACGTGTAAATCTGCATGTCGAATGGTTTGAACGAGCCGATGTGTGCCACCCTCGGCTGGCTACTATGAGTTACGATTTGCCAGTCGGAAACATCGCACAGGCTTCAAGAGCAGACTTGCACACAAGTCTAGATCCCTCTGACCCCTGCGTTTAGTCCGTTTGTTGACCTGCCCGGCAAGCAGGGGCAACATGATCGCGGCCATGACAGGTCAGTGGACTCGCCTATGCCCTTGCCCGTTGGCGACCTCGGCGTCGTGTGAGCACGCAGGCCGGGGATTCGGGTCGTCTTGCGAGGTGAGGCTGTGTCCCGCCCCGCCCGCCGGCGATCTCAACGGCGGCGGGTGTGGGGGCGGAGGGAGCGGGAGCGTCACCGTAAGGGCCGGGCGGGCCCGTCAGCGGTGGCGGGTGCGGGCGAGCAGCCACAGGAGGATGGGCGCACCCAGCACGCCGGTGACGATCCCGACCGGCAGCTCCATGTCCGTGAGCAGCAGCCGTGCGATCAGATCGGCGGTCACCACGATGAACGCCCCCGCGAGCCCGGCCGCCGCCGGCGGCCAGGCCGTGCGGGTGAGCCGCTGCGCGATCTGCGGCGCGGCCAGCGCCAGCGGGTTGCGACGGCTCTCCTCCAGCGCGCGCCAGCGGGTGACCAGTCCGGCCCGGTGGGCAGGTGCGCCAGGCCGTGCCCGGGAATCGGCAGGATGAGCTTGATCCGCTGGTCGAACCCGTTGTCGGCGAACTCGTGCGGGTCATCGCCGGTGAACGTGACCCGGAGAAAGGCCGGGCTCAGCCGGGCCGACCCCGCCACACGCACGTCGAACATGCGAAAGGGCTCTACCAACGCGTCTCCCCTCGATATTAGGCGAGCCTCCTAATCCAGAA
Source organism: Nonomuraea sp. NPDC002799 (assembly GCF_053592075.1). Taxonomy (NCBI): domain Bacteria; kingdom Bacillati; phylum Actinomycetota; class Actinomycetes; order Streptosporangiales; family Streptosporangiaceae; genus Nonomuraea; species Nonomuraea sp. NPDC002799. The sequence goes on along the minus strand of NZ_JBSFVA010000012.1, from coordinate 226,456 downwards.
CGACCGTCAGCGTCATGGGCCGCCGGGGTCCTGGGTCAGGATGGGTGCCACCGGCCGGGTGGCAGGAGGCCGTCGGCGCGGAAACGCGCCTCGTAGCGGGGCGATTCACCCGATCAGCGGCATCGGCCCCGCACGAACTAGGGAAAGTCCTAGGTGCCCTCCCGAGGCGCCGCCTACGGTGCCGGTGCGACCCTGCGAGCGTCCCATCGGCACGGGGCGGGGCGCCGGGACATCAAGTGTCACCAGGGGATACGACGAAGGGATCGGGAAAGACATGACCGAGGCATCGGGCCGGATGGCGCAGCAACTCGCCAAGTCGGTGGAGCTCCAGGACTTCCTGCGAACGGCGGGCACGCTGACGCTCGCCGACCGGCGAGCCCTCGTCCAGCAGGCGCTGCTGCTCGTGGAGCAGAACTACGTGCACCTGCCGCTCAAGGTCGCCATGCACGCGGTCAACCCCGTCCAGCGGCTGCGGCTCGTGGGCCTGCGGCTCAGCCGGCAGAGCGACGCGACCATGGACCCGGAGTGGCTTTTTCACGCGGAGTTGTCGGAGATCTTCCACTCGATGCGCGATCTGCACACCAACTACCTGCTCCCGTTGCCCTTCTCCGGCAAGATCGCCTACCTGCCGTACCAGGTCGAGGAGTACTACGACGGCCAGGTCCGCCGCTACACGGTCACCAGGATCGTGCAGGGCCTCGCCGTTCCCGGGTTCGGCCCGGGGGTGGAGGTGACCCACTGGAACGGCGTCCCGATCGACAAGGCGGTGGAGCTCAACGCGGCGCGTTACGCGGGCAGCAACCCGGCGGCCCGCCACTCGCGCGGGCTGCAGTCGCTGACCATCCGGCCGCTGCGCATCCACGTGCCGCCGGATGAGGCGTGGGTCACGCTCAGCTACGTCAACGCGGACGGGATCGCGCAGGAGCTGCGGGAGAAGTGGCGCATCACCGACAACCTGCCGCCGTTCGTCAACGCCGACGAGCTCACCACCGCCGCCATGGCCCAGGGCCTCGACCTCGGCACCGACGAGATCGGCCGCGCCGTCCGGATGTTGTACGTCCCGCAGGCCGTCACCCCGCAGGAGACGACGACCGCCGCCGAGCTCACGACCGAGCCCGCGGAGAGCGGCGCGGACGTCCCGACGTCCATGCCGGGCGTCTTCCGCGCCAGGAGCGTGACCACCCCGTCCGGCACGTTCGGCCACATCCGGGTCTTCAGCTTCAACGTCAACGACCCGCTCGGGTTCGTCCGCGAGTTCGTCCGCCTGGCCGGCCTGCTCCCGCAGAACGGCCTCATCCTGGACGTGCGCGGCAACGGCGGCGGCCACATCTTCGCCAGCGAGTTCCTCCTGCAGACGCTCACGCCCAACCCGATCACCCCTGAGCCGACGCAGTTCATCACGTCGCCGCTGAACGTGCGCATCTGCCGGCAGCACCGGGACGACCCGACCGGCCAGATCGACCTCGGCCCCTGGTACCCGTCGATGGACCAGGCCGTGGAGACCGGCGCCGTCTACTCGGGCGGTTTCTCCATCACGCCGGCCGACGGGGCCAACGCCCTCGGCCAGCAGTACTTCGGCCCGGTCGTGCTCATCACGGACGCCCGCTGCTACTCGGCGACGGACATCTTCGCCGCCGGCTTCCAGGACCACCAGATCGGCCCCGTCCTCGGCGTGGACGACAACACCGGCGCGGGCGGCGCCAACGTGTGGACCCACGAGCTGCTCAAACTCCTGCTCGAACTGCCCGAGCCGGCGCCCGACAGCCCCTACCGGCCGCTGCCCGGTGGCGCGAACCTGCGGGTGTCGATCCGGCGCACCCTGCGGGTGCACGACCTCGCGGGCACGCCCGTCGAGGACCTCGGCGTGGTGCCCGGCCACCGCCACCGCCTGACCCGCAAGGACGTCCTGGAGGACAACGTGGACCTGCTCGAACGGGCTGCGCAGCTTCTCGCGGGCCTGCCGGTGCGGCGCCTGGACGCGCAGATCGCGCAGGAGAGCCTGACCCTCAGCACGCGGCTGCTCGACCGGGCCGACGTCTACCTGGACGGCAGGCCGCGGATGTCGGTGGACCTGACGGAGGAGGTCGTCACGGTCACCGTCCCCGGGCTCGGGTCCGCGCGGGTGGTCCGCGTGGAGGGCTTCCAGGACGGCCGGTTCGCGGCCGCCCGCACCATCAACCGCTGACGGCTCCCTGGCCGCGGCGGCGGCGACGGCCGCCGCCGCGGATGCGTCCCTCATGCGACGATCGGGGAGCACCCCTACGTCCAGGAGGGCCGATGTCCGGTCTGTCGTTCGAGCCGATGACGCCGACGAGCTTTCTCGAACGGTCGGCGGCCGTGTTCGGGCCGCGCCTCGCGGTCGTGGACGGTGATCTGACGCTCACCTACGCGCGGTTGTGGGAGCGGGCCCGCCTGCTGGCCGGCGGGCTGGCCGCGGCCGGGGTGCGGGCAGGGGACGGGGCGCGGGCGGGGGACCGGGTGGCGGTGCTGGCCGCCAACGGCCACCTGCTGCTGGAGGCCACCTTCGGCGTGCCGGCGGCCGGGGCGGTCATGGTGCCGATGAACATCCGGTTGTCGGCCGGCGAGCTCGCGTACATCCTCGACCACGCCGAGGTCTCCGTGCTCCTGCACGACGACGAGCACGCGCCGCTCGCCCGCGCCGCCGCCGCGGCGAGCGTGTCGCCCCCGCGCACGATCTCCGCCGGCGCGTACGAGGCGCTGGTCGCGGGCGCGGAGCCGCTGCTGGTCCGGGTGACGGACGAGTTGTCACCGCTGTCGATCAACTACACGAGCGGGACGACGGGCCGGCCCAAAGGCGTCGTGTACCACCACCGGGGCGCCTACCTCCAGGCGCTGGCCATGGCGCTGCACACCAAGCTCGACGCGGGCAGCGGCTACCTGTGGACGCTGCCGATGTTCCACTGCCACGGGTGGTGCTTCCCCTGGGCGGTCACGCTGGCCGGCGCCCGTCACGTCTGCCTGCCCAAGGTCGATCCCGGCGAGGCGTGGCGGCTCATCGGCCTGCACCGCGTCACCCACCTGTGCGGCGCTCCGACGGTGCTCACGTCGTTGCTGGCCCATCCCGGCGCGCCGGCCGCCGCCCTCGACCCGCGCCTGCTCGCGTGCGTCGGCGGCGCGCCGCCGAGCCCCGCGCTGCTGGGGCGCGCGTTACGGGCCGGCATCGACGTGATCCACCTGTACGGGCTCACCGAGACCTACGGCCCCGCCGTGATCTGCCAGCCCCAGCCCGAGTGGAGCGACCTCGACCCCGCGGAGTCGGCCGCCCTGACCGCCCGGCAGGGTGTCGGCAACGTGATCGCGCAGGAGGTCCGGGTCGTCGACGAGCACGGCGCCGACGTGCCCGCCGACGCCGCCACGATCGGCGAGATCGCGGTGCGCGGCAACGACGTCATGGTGGGCTACCACCGCGATCCGGCGGCCACCGGCAAGGCCGCGCCCGACGGCTGGTTCCGCACCGGCGACCTGGCCGTCCGGCACGCCGACGGCTACGTCCGGCTCGTCGACCGGGCCAAGGACGTGATCATCTCCGGCGGGGAGAACATCGCCTCGGTGGAGGTGGAGAACGTGCTGATGAGCCACCCGTCGGTGCAGGAGGCCGCCGTCGTGGCCAGGCCCGACGCCTACTGGGGCGAGGTGCCCGTCGCCTACGTGAGCCTCGCCGCCGGGGCGGGCGTCACCGAGGCCGAGCTCGTCGAGCACGTACGCGGGCGGCTGGCGCACTTCAAGGCGCCCAAGGCGGTGTTCTTCTGCGAGTTGCCGAAGACCTCGACGGGGAAGATCCAGAAGACCGTGCTGCGGGAGCGCGCGGCCCGCTGACAGCGTGGTGACGGGCGATGGAGCCGCCTGAGGTGATGGGTTACCGTCGTTTTCATAGCGCGGCAAGTCAAGTCCGTTCGTGAGGCTCACCCTCCAGGAGATGACATGACCGATCCCGTGACGCTGCCCCTGCACATGCGGCGCACCGTGTTCGACCCGGATCCCGAGCTCGGTAAGGTGCGCGACGGAGAGGGCGTGGTGCGGGTGCCCACCCCGTTCGGCGTGGACGCCTGGATCGTCACCCGCTACGCCGACGTCCGCGAGGTGCTCGGCGACCACGAGCGCTTCAGCAACGGCCGGCAGCGCTTCTTCCGGCCCGCCGGGATCCTGCCCGGGGGCGGGAAGCAGGCCGAGGCGATGCGCGCGGGAAACCTGATCCTCTTCGACCCTCCCGAGCACACCCGGTTGCGCCGGATGCTGACGCCGGAGTTCACCATGCGGCGGATGAACCGCCTGGAGCCGCGCATCCGCGCCATCGTCACCGAGCATCTGGACGCCATGGAGCGCACCGGCCCGCCGGCCGACCTGATCGCGGACTTCGCGCTGCCGATCCCGTCCCTGGTGATCTGCGAGCTGCTCGGCGTGCCGTACGAGGATCGCGCCGGCTTCCAGCGGCGCACGGAGAAGGTGCTGGACGTCTCGCTGTCGCCCGATGAGCGGCTGGCGGCGAACCTGGCCTCGCGCGACTACATGAGCGGCCTCGTCGCCCGCGCCCAGGCCGAGCCGGGCGAGGACATGCTCGGCATGCTCGTCCGCGAGCACGGCGACGACCTGTCGACCGACGAGCTCATCGGCATCGCCGGGTTGTTGCTGCTGGCCGGCCACGAGACCACCTCCAACATGCTCGGGCTCGGCACCCTGGCTCTGCTGCGCCACCCCGGCCAGCTCGATCTGCTCAGGAGGGAGCCCGAGCGGATCGGCGCCACCGTGGAGGAGCTGATGCGCTGGCTCAGCATCGTCCACTCGGGCACGGGCAAGCTCACCACCACCGAGGTCGAGCTGTCGGGCACCCGCATCCCGGCCGGCGAGGTGGTCATGTGCGCGCTGGCGGCGGCCAACCGCGACCCGTCCCACATCGAGGACCCCGACCGCCTCGACATCGCCCGCGGCGACCTCGGGCATCTGGGCTTCGGCCACGGCGTGCACCACTGCCTGGGCGCGCCGCTGGCCAGGATGGAGATGCGGATCGCCTTTCCCGCGCTGTTCGAGCGCTTCCCCGGCCTGCGCGAGACCGGCACCCCCGCGGAGTTCCGCTCCGCCAACGTCGTCTACGGGCTGACCAGCTTCGAGGTCGCCTGGTAGGGCGCTGACCTGGGCCTGGGCGGAGGGTTGACAGCATAACCAACCAAGCGCATGCTTCATTGCGGCGAGGGGCCGCGCGACTCGCCGATCAGTGTCGTACGGCCGGGGCACCCGGCGCGAGGTGCCCCGGCCGTCTTCTCCTGCCGCCGCCCCCGACGCGGGCGCGGCCTGCCGAAGGGATCGATCGATGGAGTCTGCCGCGCCGTCCTCGCCGAGCCTGACCAGCCGCCGCTCCCTGCTCGTCGCGGGCGGGATCCTGATGACCGGCGCGGCGATGGGCCAACTGCCCGCCTTCGCCGACGCGGAGTTCGACGCGGAGTTCGACGCGGAGTTCGACGTCGTGATCGCCGGGGCCGGGGCCGCGGGGATGACGGCCGCGCTGGCCGCGGCGCGGCGCGGCCTGCGTACGGTGGTGATCGAGAAGGCGCCCACGTTCGGCGGGTCGGCGGCCCGCTCGGGCGCCGGCATCTGGATCCCGAACAACGAGGTGATCCTCGCCGCCGGCGTGCCGGACACCCCGGCCAAGGCCGCCGCCTATCTCGCGCGCGTCGTCGGGGCCACGGTGCCCGTGGAGCGGCAGCGGGCGTTCCTGGCGGCGGGGCCGCAGATGATCTCGTTCGTGCTGCGGAACAGCCCGCTGCGGTTCCGGTTCATGGACGGCTACTCCGACTACTACCCGGACTTCCCCGGCGGGCTGCCCGGCGGGCGCTCCATCGAGCCGGACCAGCTCGACGGCAACATCCTGGGCGCGGAGCTGGCCCGACTCAACCCGGCGTACATCCCCACCCCGGCCGGCATGGTGGTCTTCAGCGCCGACTACAAGTGGCTGACGCTCAGCGCGGTCAATCCCAAGGGCCTGGAGGTGGCCGCCGCGTGCCTGCTGCGCGGCACGGAGGCCGCGCTGCGCGGGGAGAAGCCGCTCACCATGGGCCAGGCCCTGGCCGCCGGCCTGCGGGCCGGGCTGGCGGCGGCCGGGGTGCCCGTGTGGCTCGGCACCCCGCTGCACGACCTGCTCGTCGAGTCGGGCCGCGTCACCGGTGTGGTCACCTCCGGCGGCCTGGTCAGGGCCAGGCAGGGGGTGATCGTCGGATCGGGCGGGTTCGAGCACAGCGCGGCGATGCGCGCGGAGTTCCAGCGCCAGCCCATCGGGACGAGCTGGACGGTCGGCGCCAAGGAGAACACCGGCGACGGCATCGAGGCCGGGGAGCGGGCCGGCGCCGCCCTGGAGCTCATGGACGACGCGTGGTGGGGGCCGTCGATCCCGCTGCCGGGGGAGCCGTACTTCTGCCTGGCCGAGCGCACGCTGCCGGGCTGCCTGATGGTCAACGGCGCGGGCGCGCGCTTCGTCAACGAAGGCGCGCCCTACAGCGACGTGGTGCACGTCATGTACGACCGCCACACCCCGGCCGCGCCGCACATCCCCGCCTGGCTGATCACCGACCAGCAGTACCGCAACCGCTACCTGTTCAAGGACGTCGCCCCGCTGCTGCCGCTGCCCGCCTCCTGGTACGACGGCGGCGCCGTGCACAAGGCCTGGACGGTCGAGCAGCTGGCGCAGCGGATCGGCGTCCCGCCGGCGGCCCTGCGCGCCACGATCACCCGGTTCAACACGTTCGCGCAGAACGGCCGGGACCTGGACTTCCGCCGGGGCGACAGCGTCTACGACCGCTACTACGCCGACCCCTACGTCAAGCCCAACCCCTGCCTGGCGCCGCTGTGGTTGCCGCCCTTCTACGCCTTCAAGATCGTCCCGGGCGACCTGGGCACCAAGGGCGGCATGCGCACCGACGCGCGGGCGCGCGTCCTGCGGGCGGACGGCTCGGTCATCCCCGGCCTGTACGCCGCCGGCAACGCCAGCGCGGCCGTCATGGGCCACAGCTACGCCGGCGCCGGCTCGACCCTGGGCCCCGCCATGACCTTCGGCTACGTGGCCGCGAACGACATCGCCGACGCGGCGGGCCGCCCCGCCGCACGATGACCACCGCAGGGTGATCGTCCGGCGAGGCGCCCATGCGGTCAGATGAGCTGGATGTAGTCCAGCTCGGCGTATCCGGTGCCGCCGCCGAAGAACGGCGAGCCCTTGGCCAGGCGGATCACGTTGTAGCCGGCCCTGAGCGTGACGGTGGCGCCGACGGTGGCGCCGAACTGGCCCCAGGCCGCGGTCGGCGGGTAGCTGACCGTGGCCCAGGCGCCGCCGTTGTAGGCCAGGCCCTGCGTCGCGGTGGCCCCGGTGCCGTTGGCGTAGCCGATGGTCATCGTGTACGCCCGCGCCGCCGGCACGTTCACCACGAAGTCGACGTAGCTGTCGGTCCGCGGCGTGCCCGAGTTGTCGATGCGCCCCACGTAGCCGCCGCCCGACGCGCCGGCCGTGCTGAGCCGCTGGGCGCGGAAGACGGAGGCGTTCTCGGCCTCGTAACGCTGCTGGTAGGCGGGCACGCCGCCGACCGGCTCGACGACGAGCTGGTAGGCGCTGGTGACGGCCATGTTCGGCACGGAGACGCTGAGCTGGCCGCCCGTGACCGTGCGCGTGGTGGTGGAGATCGTCGTGGGCGCGGTCACGGCGGTGAACCGGCCGCCGGCCGGCGTGGACAGCAGCGTGACGCGCACGCTCGCGCCGAGCGCGCCGAGGCCCGTGAGGTTGACGGTGTTGGTGCCGGCCTCGTTGCCGAACACCACGTTGACGATCCTGCGGGTGCCGTCGTAGGAGGCGAAGCCGTCCAGGCCGGTCTGCGTCACCGGCGTGGTGGTGACCATGTTGCCGGCCATGTCGCCGTACCACTTGTACAACCACCACGTGCCCGTGGGCTGGGTGTTGCCGGTGACCAGGCCGTTCATGGTGCCGTACTCGTACCAGAAGGCGCGATGGGCGGACTCCACGCCGCCGCGCTCGAACTTGGCCACGTAACTCGCGATCCGGCCGGGCACGTCCACCTCCGAGGTGGGGGCGTACTCGTTGATGGAGATACGCCGCGGGCTGATCCCCAGCGACGCCTCCAGCGACCGGTAGTCGGCGAGGTCGGCGGCGATCCGGCCGGCGTTCTCCAGCTCGTGCCAGCAGATGACGTCGGGCAGCGTGCCGGTGTCGCGGGCGCGGGTCAGGAACGACTGCATCCAGGCGCGGTTGTAGGTGGCGGTGCTCGGGCCGACGATCGGCGTCAGCGTGTCCAGGGCGCGGACCGCGCGGAACGTGCGCACCCAGCCGTCGTTGAACGCGCCCGCCGCGGCGGTGTTCCAGGTCCAGTCCGGCTCGTTCCAGAGCTCCCAGCCGATCACGTTGCTGACCGAGGTGGCCGACAGGCGGGCGTTGACCATGGTGGTCACCTTGGCCAGCCAGTCGTCCCAGCTCACCCACCGGTAGGGGAAGTCGGGGTAGATGTCGGGCATCCGGATGAACTGGCCGGCGCCGACCCTGGTCGCCTGCGGGGCCACGAGCAGCGCGTCCCCGCCGGGCGGCTGGCCGTTGGGCCGCTGGCCGACGCCGGGGGCCGGTTGCGTGAGCGAGTTGACCTTGATCGGTAACAGGGTGGAGTCGGCGGGCCTGCTGTTCTCGGCCAGGCCGTACAGGCCGCCGGACGCCACGTGGGTGACCGGCCGGAACGGCTGGGCGACGTTGACGGTGAGGGTGGCGCCGGCCGCCTGCGCGGGCGGCGTCAGCGCGCCCGCGAGGAGTGCGGCGGCCAGACCGATGACGGCACCGCGCCTGATGTGGGGGGTGAACACGTTCTTACCTCGCTCTGCGTCGATGGGTAAGGCCCGGGACCGCCGGCGCGGGCGGCCCCGTCGTGCGTGGCGGGCTCCGATGGTTGCGCTAACATTCAGCGCCCAGGAGTCGGGAAAACGTTTTCCTCAAGTTATCGAGGCGGATACGTCACGTCAATGGTCCTGCTGTAATGCACTGGTGGACCGTAGGATGCGTTGAGGAAAAACTCGGAAAACGGAGGAAACTTTGGGAAAAGCGGTCCGGCACGTGACGATCGCCGACGTCGCGGCACTGGCCGGCGTGTCCGTCGGCACCGCCTCCAAGGCGCTCAACGGGCGAGGGTCGTTGCGGGAGGAGACCCGCGACCGCGTCAAGGCGGCGGCGCGCGAGCTGAGCTTCGAGGTGAACGCGGGCGCGCGCAGCCTGCACTCCGGCCGCACCTACACCGTGGGCATGATCACCACCGACACCATCGGCCGGTTCAGCATCCCGGTCATGATCGGGGCCGAGGACGCGCTGGGCGCCGGCCAGATGTCGGTCTTCCTGTGCGACGGCCGCGACGACCCGATCCGCGAGCAGTACTACGTCAGGACCCTGCTGAGCCGCCGCGTCGACGGCATCATCGTCACCGGCCGCCGCTCCGAGGCCCGCGCGCCCATCGGCCCTGACCTGCCGGTCCCCGTCGTGTACGCCTTCATCAGCTCCACCGACCCCGGCGACTGCTCCGTCGTGCCCGACGAGGCCGGCGGCGCCCGCAAGGCCGTCGAGCACCTCCTCGCCGTCGGCAGGACCCGCGTCGCGCACGTCACCGGGCCCGAGCACCACCACTCGGCCCGGGTGCGCGCCGGCGCGGCGGCCGGGCGGCTGGCCGAGGACGGGCTCACCCTGGCCGCGCCGCCGCTGTTCGGCGCCTGGAGCGAGATGTGGGGCCGTCAGGCGGTGGCGATGTTGCTGGCCGGGCGGGCCGGGTTCGACGCCGTGTTCTGCGGCAACGACCAGATCGCCCGCGGCGTGTCCGACGCGCTGCGCGCCGCGGGCCGGGCCGTCCCGCACGACGTCGCGCTCATCGGCTTCGACAACTGGGACGTCATGGCCGAAGCGGCGCAGCCGCCGCTGACCAGCATCGACATGGACCTGGAAGGGCTCGGCCGCTCGGCCGCCGGCATGTTGCTGGCCGCCATCAACGGCTCGCCCGCTCCCGGCCGCCACGAACGCCCGTGCCACTTGGTGATCCGCGAGTCCACGACCGTCCCGTTCCCGCCGGCCTAGTCACGCGGGCCCGGGATGCGGACCGGCGGCTACGGCCGGTCTGGTCGCGCGGGCCCGGGGTGCGCATCGGCGGCTACGGGCCCAGGGGCGGCTGGTGGGTGCGGAAGAAGCCGAGCACCGCGCGGGTCAGCGCCACGCGCTGGTCCGACAGGGCGTGGTCGGTGGGCAGGACGAGGTGCTGGAGCCGCTTGACCGGCTGGGCCTCGTAGGCGGCCACGACCGGATCGTGGTGCATGGGGGCGGGGCTGACCGGGTCGCGCCCGGTGCCCACCAGCAGGACCGGGCGGCCGGCGAAGCGCGGGGCGAGCCCGGCCAGCCGCCACGCGTCGCCCGCCGCCTCCATCTCGGCGACCAGGGCCTCGCCGCTGGTCCCGCGCAGCGGCAGCAACTCCCCCTCGAATGCCTCGACGTAGGCGGCCCGGGTCTCGGCGCTCGCGCGCGCGGCGGCGCTCGCCGCGCCGAAGTCGAAGGCGGCGGCCGAGGCGACGGCCGCGATGGAGGGGTCGGCAGCGGCGGTCATCAGGGCCGCGAACCCCCCGGCGCTGTGGCCGTACAGCGACACCCTGCCCGGATCGAGCCGGTGGGCCGCGACGGCCTCGGGATCGCGTACGGCGGCGACCGCGGCGGCGGTGTCGGCCAGCACGTTCGCCCACGAGTACGTCCCGCCGACCCCCCACGAGCCCCGGTAGTGGAAGACCAGCGCGGCGTATCCGGCCCGCCGCAGCGCCTGCGCCACGTCGAAGTTGCGCTCGTTGCCCGGGAAGCCGTGCGCCAGCACCACGACCGGATGCGGGCCCGGCCCGGCCGGCACGTGCAGCACGCCGAACAGCGTCACCCCGTCACTGCCGAACATGAACGCCGGCGTGCTGGCGGCAGGCGTCAGCGCGCTCGGCGGGTCGGTGATGAGAAAGTCCATCCGGCACTCCCCAAAGATCGAACCGATCGGTACGAAGTGACGGTAGCAGATGCCGGCCCAGCCGGGACACCTCCGTGTCTAGGACACCGCGAGCCAGGCCAGCGCGGCGGTCACCAGGGCCTCGACGCCCGCCGGCAGGGTGGGCAGGATCACGGGGGCGAAGGCGGGCGAGTGGTTGCCCGGCACGTCCTCCGTCAGGCGGCCCGCCAGCTCGGCGCGGGCGTAGGCGTCCGGGTCGGTGCAGCCGAGCCCCCAGAAGACGGAGGGTGCGCCGGCCGCGGAGCCGATGACGCCGAAGTCCTCGCTGCCCATCAGCGGCGCCATCTCCGTCACCCGCCCGGAGCCGAAGCGGCAGGCGAAGGCGTCGTGCACGCGGGCGGTGGCGGCGGGGTCGTTCGTGGTCAGGGGGAAGGCGTTGAGGGTGCGCAGCCGGGGCGGGCGCGGCGCGCCGGACGCGGCGGCCTCGGCGTTCACGACGCGCTCGACCGCCGCCAGGAGGGAGCGGCGCACGCCGGGGGAGAACGAGCGGAGGTTGACGGTGATGGTGGCCTCGTCGGCGATGACGTTCTCCTTGTGGCCCGCGTGGATCTGGGCCACCGTCAGCACGGCGGTGTCGAACGGGGAGACCTCGCGGGAGACGACGGTCTGCAGCCGCATGACGGTGGCGGCGGCCAGGATCACCGGGTCCACGGTGCGCTCCGGCTGGGAGCCGTGCCCGCCCCGCCCGTACAGGGTGATCTCGATGCTGTCGGCGGCGGCCAGGACCTCACCGGGGCTGATCAGCACCGTCCCGGCCGGCTTGGGGAAGACGTGCTGGCCGAGGACGACGTCGGGGCGGCCCACCAGGTCCAGCAGCCCGTCGTCGACCATGGCCTGAGCTCCGGCCGCGATCTCCTCCGCCGGCTGGAAGAGCGCCACCAGCGTGCCGCGCCACCGCTCGCGGCCCGCCGCGAGCACCTGCGCCGCGCCGGCCAGGCAGGTCACGTGCATGTCGTGCCCGCAGGCGTGCATGAGTGGCACCTGCCGGCCCTCGGCGTCCTGCGCCGTGGTGGCGCTCGCGTACGGCAGGCCGGTCGCCTCCAGCACCGGCAGCGCGTCCATGTCGGCCCGCAGCACGACGACCGGCCCGTCGCCGTTGCGCAGCACGCCCACCACGCCCGTGCCGCCGACGCCGGCGCGCACCTCGAACCCGGCCGCGCGCAGCCGCCCGGCCGCGATGCCCGCCGTCCGCTCCTCCTTGAAGGGCGGCTCGGGGTGCCGGTGCAGGTCCTGGTAGAGCGCGGCGAGGTCGTCGCGCGCCGGCTCGTCGAGCCCGGCCATGATGGCGTCCGTCGAAGTGCTCATCCCTGTGCCCGTTCCAGTGCGGAGATCTCGTCGGCGAGTGTACGGCGAGCGGCGCCGACCTGCTCGGCCGTGGGCGGCGTCCTGGGGAAGCCGGCCGGCAGCCCGTCGAGTACGGAGGTGTAGACGGCCGTGCGGCGCGGCGTGCGCGCCGGCCCGGGCAGCCGGAACAGCGCGGCCACCAGGCGATCGACGGCCTCGGTGTCGAAGACCGACTCCCACGCCAGCCGCTCGGGCCCGGCGGCGGCGACCACGGGCCGCTCCGCCCTGGCCGCGAGCGTGGCCGCCTCGTCGATCGCGAGGCCGCCGTCCGGGGTGCCGCGCAGCACCACGCCGTACGCCTCCGCCGCCGCCTCGCCCGACACCACGCCGCGCTCGACGTCCCGCAGCACGGCCGCGGGCTCCCTGGTGTACGGGTCGCCGTAGCCGCCGGCGCCCGCGGTCAGCAGGGTGACGACCGTGCCGGGCTCCAGCGGCAGCACGTCGATCTTGAAGTGCCGGCGCTCCCGTGGCGTGCCGGGATCGACGATCAGCTCGGTGGGCGCGCCCGGCCCGCCGCCGCGCACGCCCCACGGCCGGAAGCACATCCGCTCCAGGCCCCGGGCCAGCAACTTCGAGCCCTCCCCGACCACCCGGAAGGTGAGCTCCAGCCCGCAGCCGCCGCGCCAGCGCCCGGCGCCGCCGGAGTCGGGGCGCAGGCCGTACTTGAGGATCTCGACCCCGATCTCGGTCTCGACCGTCTCCACCGGGTTGTTGGACAGGTTGGAGATGCCGCTGTCACGGCCGTCCACGCCGTCGGCGCCGTCGCGGGCCCCCGTGCCGCCCACCATCGGCTCCAGGACCTGCACGTTCTGGCCGGCCCCGCGCTGCTCGGCGACCACGACCGGCACCACCAGCCCGCTGGAGGCGGCCGGCAGGACGTGCGGGGCGGCGAGCCCGAGCGCGCCGCCGACGGCGTCGTTGACCCGGTTGGCGGAGGCGTGGCGCACGCCCACGGCCGCCGGATGCACCGGATTGACCAGTGAGCCCTCCGGCGTGGTCACGCTGATCGGCGCGATCAGCCCGGCGTTGAGCGCGATGCCGGGATCGAGGGTGCAGATCAGCGCGAGCACCCGGGTGACGATCCAGGCGTGCGGCCGGCCCAGGGTCGCGATGTTGAACGCCGCGGCCACCTGCGGATCCGTGCCCGTGAAGTCGAGGTGCAGGTCGCCGCCGCGCAGCGTCGCGGTGACCGACAGCCGGACCGGGATGCTGGAGACGGCGTCGTCGTCGAGATAGTCCACGAACCGGTGGGTCCCGTCGCCGAGCCCCGCCAGGGCGGCACGGGCCTTGCCCGCGGTGTACTCGACCAGGTCGCCCTGCGCGGCCAGCACCGTGGCCGCGTCGTGCTGGGCGATGACGCCGGCCAGCCGTTCGCCGCCGGTGCGCAGGGCGGCGCGCATGGCGCGGATGTCGCCCAGGTTGGCGTCGGGCGTGCGGCTGTTCGCCGAGATCAGCGCCTCCACGTCGCGGGCCGGCTCCCCGGCGCGCACCAGCTTGACCGGCGGGATCTGCAGGCCCTCCTGGAAGATCTCGTCGTTGATCGGCGACAGGCTGCTCGGCACCCGGCCGCCGATGTCGGAGCAGTGGATGAACGCCCAGCCGTACCCGATCAGCTCGCCCTCGTGGAAGTAGGGCTCGATGAGCTGGATGTCGGTGAGGTGGGTGGCCAGGCCGCCGGAGCGGTACGGGTCGTTGGTGATGATGACGTCACCCGGCGCCAGGGGCCCGGCGGCGCGGACGGCGGTCAGGACGTTCAGCCCGACGAACCCGGAGACGCCGATGCCGCGCGGATAGGCCACGAAACCGCCGTCCAGGCCGGCGAAGGCGCAGCAGAAGTCGGCGGTCTCCTTGACGTACAAGGAGCGGCTCGTCCGCTGCAGGGTCAGGCACATCTCCTCGGTCATGGCCGTCAGCCGGTTGCCGACGATCTCCAAGGTGACGGGGTCGAGCCGCACGGTCAGGCCTTTCGACGGAGGTGGAGGTTGCCGGCGCCGTCAACGTCCCCGGACCAGCCGGGCAGGACGACCACGGTGGTGTCGTCCTGCTCGACGATCGCCGGGCCGTCGAACGTGTCGCCCACGCCCAGGGACGGGCGGTGATGCACATCGGCGTCGTGCCAGGCGCCCGCCAGCAGGACGCGCCGGCGGCCGGCCGGGCGGGGCGCGCCGGATCCCGGCGGCACGGTGGCCGCCGGCAGCTCGGCCACGGGGCCGACGACACCCAGCCGGGCGGTGCCCAGCTCGATGGGGGCGTCCTGGTCGCGGAAGCCGTACAGGCGCTCGTGCTCGGCGTGGAACGCCTCGGAGAGCGCCTCGGCGTCAAGGCGGCCCAGGTCGAGGGGATCCAGGTTGAGGGGGTCCGGGTCGAGGCCGCTCTGGTCCAGGCCGGGGCCGGTGGCGTCGAGGTGGGCCGCGTTCAGGGAGGCCGTGTTCAGGGGGACGCGCAGTTCGTACGCCTGCCCGGAGTAACGCATGTCGGCCGCCGCCGTCAGCCGTGCCGCGAGGCCCTCGCCGCGCTGCTCAGCCAGCCAGTCACGGGCCTGGGCGGCCAGGTCGGCGAGCACGTCCGCCAGGCGGGCGGCGCTCGCGGCGCCGAGCGGGCGGCGCAGGCTGCGGGCGAAGTCACGGCGCAGGTCGGCGCCCGCGGCGCCCAGCGCGCAGAACGTGGCGGCGGTCGGCGGCACCACGATGTGGGTGATGCCGACCTCCTCGGCGAGCATCGCGGCGTGGGTGGGGCCCGCGCCGCCGAACGGGACGAGGGTGAACCGGCGCGGGTCTAGGCCGCGCTGAGCCATGATCTTCTGCAGCTCGGTCGCCATGCCCGCCGTGGCCACCCGGAGCGCCCCCGCCGCCGCATCGTGCGCATCTGCCTCAGCGGCGACTCCAGCGGCGGCCACGGGAGGTGCGGCGTCGGCCGTGCGGACGGCCGTTCCGCCGTCCCGGCGCAGGTGGGCGGCGATGCCGGACAGGGCCTTGGCGGAGGCGTCGGCGTCGAGCCGCATCCGGCCGCCGAGGAACGTCGCCGGGTCGATCAGGCCGGTCACGAGATAGCAGTCGGTCACGGTCGGGCGGTCTCCGCCCCGTCCGTACGCCACCGGCCCGGGATCCGCTCCCGCGCTGCTCGGCCCGACCTTGAGCACGCCCTGACCGTCCGCCCAGACGATCGAGCCGCCGCCCGCGCCGATCGCGTTCACCGCGACGACGGGCACGATCAGGGGCAGCCCGCCGACCGTCGTGTGGGTGGCCAGCTCGGGGGAGCCGCCGACCGTCACGGCGATGTCGCTGCTGGTGCCGCCCATGTCGAAGGTGACGATGCCGCCGATGCCCGACTCCCGCGCCAGCCGCGCCGCGGCCGCCACTCCGGCGGCCGGGCCCGACAACACGGTCTCGATGGGCCGCTCCGCCGCCGAGCGCAGGCTCATGGAGCCGCCGTTCGAGGCGCTGATGAAGATCGGGGCCGGTACGTCCAGGCCGCGTACCCGGTGCTCCAGCCGGGTGAAGTAGGCGTGCATGAGCGGCTGGATGTAGGCGTTCAGGCAGGCCACCAGGGCGCGCTCGTACTCGCGCACCTCGGGCCAGACGGTCGCCGACGCCGTCACCGGCAGGCCGGGCAGCCGCTCGCGCAGGCTCGCCGCGACACCCTCCTCGAAGGCGGGGTCGGTGTAGCCGTGCAGGACGACGACCGCCGCCGCGTCGGCGCCGGTCGCGCGGAGCCGTTCGGCGACGCGGTCCAGCGCGGCGGCGTCCGGCTCGGTGACGCGCTCGCCGCCCGGGCCGAGCCGGGCGGGGATCTCGACGATGCGGTTGCGGGGGACCAGGGGCTCCTCCTTGCCCGCGTACAGGTCGAAGGAGGACGGCATGCGGCTGCGGCCGATCTCCAGCAGGTCCCGGTAGCCCTCGGTCACGACCAGCGCGATGCGCGCGCCGCGGCGCTGGATGATGGCGTTCAGGCCGATCGTGGTGCCGTGCGTGATGCCCCCGACGTCCGACGGCCGCAGGTCCGCGCGGGCGAGGATGGCCGCCAGCCCGTCGGCGACGGCCAGGGAGGGGTCGGCGGGCGTGCTCGGCTCCTTGTGGTGGACCACCAGGCCGCGCTCGGGGACGACCGCGACGAGGTCGGTGAACGTGCCCCCGACGTCGATGCCGATCCGCGCCTTCTCCACGGTCACAATGCCTCCGAAATATGAGCGAACCGGTCGGCTACCACCATCACGACCACACTCGCGGCCATGAGCAACGTCGACACCGCGGCCATCGACGGATCAAGCTGATACTGCACGGCCGAGAAGATGCGCAGCGGCACCGTCGTGGTGTTGGCGCCGGCGACCAGGGCCGTCACGGCGACCTCGCCCAGCGAGGTGACCGCGGCCAGGATCGCGCCCGCGAGGATGCCGGGGCGCAGCAGCGGCAGCGTCACGGTGCGGAACACCCGGAACCGGCCCGCGCCCAGGCTCGTCGCGGCCCGTTCGAGCACGGGATCGAGCTGGGCCGCGCTCACCATGACCGCGCGCACCACGAACGGCAGCACGACCAGCGAGTGCGCCAGCCACAGGCCGGTCAGCGAGTTGATCAGGCCGACGCCGTGGAAGTAGTAGAGCAGGCCGAGCGCGATGATGATCTCCGGCACCATCAGCGGCGACAGCGCCAGCCCCTGGAGGAGCCTGCGGCCGGGGAAGGAGCCCTGCGCGAGCCCGTACGCGGCCAGCGTGCCGATCACCACGGTCGTCGGCACGACCATGAGCACCAGCAGGCCGCTCAGCCGGAAAGAAGCCTGCCAGTCGGGCGAGCCGAGCACGTCGGCGTACCAGCGCAGCGACAGGCCCGACGGCGGGAACGCCATCGAGCTCGCCGCGTTGAACGAGCTCACGACCAGCACCACCAGCGGCGCGATCAGGAACAGGAAGACGATCGCCGCCGCGCCGGCGCCCGCCAGCCGCACGATCCTGTCGTAACCGCGCTCAGCCCTGCCGTGCCGCACTCTGCCCTGCTCAGCCATGCAGCCGCCTCTCCCAGATCCGGAACGCGCCCGCGAGCACCATCGTGGAGACGACGGTGAGCGCCAGCAGCGCGAAGCTCAGCGCCGCCGCGACCGGATAGTCGAACACCGTCGTGACCTGGTCGTAGACCCGGATGCCCGTCAGCGGCTGGGTCACCCCGCCGACCAGCAGCGGCGTGATGTAGATGCCCATGGCCAGCGCGAAGACGATCAGCGCGCCGGTGACCGCGCCCGGCAGGCTCAGCGGGACCGTGACCCGCAGGAACGTCCTGACCGGGCCGGCCCCGAGGGTCTGCGAGGCCCGGTGCAGGTTGCGGTCCTGCCCGCCGAGCGCGGTCGTGAGCGGGATGATCGCGAACGGCAGCAGCACGTGCGTGACCGCCACCACCACCGCCGGATAGCTGGTGAGGAACTGGATCGGCTGGTCCCGCAGGCCCGAGGCGACCAGCGCCTTGTTCACGACGCCGTTGCCGGACAGCAGCACCACCCAGCCGTAGGTGCGCACCACCACGCTGGTCAGCAGCGGCGAGATGACGATGACGAACAGCAGGGTGCGCAGCACTCCAGGGCGCCGGCGGGCCAGGACGTACGCGGCGGGGTAGGCCAGCAGCACGCACAGCGCCGCCACCAGGAGGGCGGTGGCCAGGGTCTGCAGGAGGGAGCCGTAGAAGTAGGGCTCGGTGAACACCCGCGCGTACTGGGCGAGGGTGAAGCCGGGGACGGCCGCGTTGAAGGTGTCGACCGGGTTGAAGCTGAGACGCAGGAGCTGGACGAGCGGCACCAGGAACAGGGCCGCGAGGAAGACGACGAGCGGGAGGACGTACGTCAGGCCCGTCCACCGGCGGCCCGTGCCGCCGGACGTCGCCGGGCCTGCGCTCCGGGCCTCCTCCGAGGAGGCGCCCGCGCCGCCGCTTCGGGGTCCGGTCGTCATCCGGTCCCCTCCACGTCCGGCCGTCCGGAGCCCGTTTCGAGGACGATCACGTCGGCCGGGTCCCAGGTCGCCACGACCGGCGTGCCCGCGCCCGGCGGGTCGGCCGAGCCCGCGCCGGTGTCGGCGACCTGCACACTCAGGGTGCGCCCGTCGGCCAGCCGGACCTCCACCTGCCAGGCGTCACCCGCGAACGCCCGGTAACCCACCGTGCCCGCGACGCCGGCCGTCACCCGGTCGTCCGAAGCGGGCGTGGCGAGCCGGATGCGCTCGGGGCGGATGGCGACCACCGCGTGCTCGCCCGGCCGCAGGCCCGGCGCACCGCTGCCGGCGATCCCGCCGGCGATTCCGCCGACGGTGATCCCATCGGTGTCGAGCCCGCCCTCGGCGGTCACCGTGCCCTCCAGGACGTTGGCGGCCCCGATGAACTGCGCCACGAACCGCGTCGCCGGCCGCCGGTAGACCTCGTCAGGCGTGCCGAGCTGCTCGATCCGCCCGCCGTTCATGATGGCCACCCGGTCGGACAGCGCCAGGGCCTCCTCCTGGTCGTGGGTGACGAAGACCATCGTGGTGCCGATGCGGCGCTGGATGGCCCGCAGCTCCACCCGCATCTCCCTGCGCAGCTTCGCGTCGAGGTTGGACAGCGGCTCGTCGAGCAGCAGCACGGCGGGCCGGATGGCCAGGGCGCGGGCCAGAGCCACGCGCTGCTGCTGGCCGCCGGACAGCTGCTTGGGCCGGCGGGCGGCATAACCGTCGAGGCCGACGAGGCGCAGCGCCTCGCGTACCCGCTCCTCCCGCTCGGCCTTGCCGAGGCGGCGGACCCGCAGCCCGTAGGCGACGTTGTCGGCGACGGTCATGTGCGGGAAGAGCGCGTAGTTCTGGAAGACCAGGCCGAGCCCCCGCCGGTACGGCGGCCGCCGCGTCACGTCGGAGCCGTCGATCACGATCCGCCCGGCCGTGGGCTGCACGAAACCGGCGATGGAGTTGAGCAGCGTCGTCTTGCCGCAACCGCTGGGCCCCAGAATGGACAGGAACTCGCCCTTGCGGATGGAGAGCCGGTCGAGGTCGAGCACCCGCGCGCCCTCGTAACCGGCGGCCAGGCCCTCGATCTCGACGTGCCCGGCCCCCTCCTCGGGCAGCTCGATCAGCCGAAGATCTGATTCCATCGCTGCTGCCATTCGTTGAGCTTGGGGGTGGCGACGGCGTAGTCGACCCAGGTGAACTTCTTGAAGACCTCGGGACCGTGCTCGACCCACTGCTCGAAGGAGGGGCTGTAGTCGATCGAGTCGTTCCCGGCGGCGTACCAGGTGCCCTCGGCGAACGGCTTCTGGTTCTGCGCCGCCGTGAGGTAGTCGAGGAACTTGGTGGCCAGCTCGCTCTTCTGGGTGCCGCTGGCGATGAAGTACGAGGTCAGCGCGCCCACCGCGCCGGACTTGGGGTAGGTGAAGCTGATCGGGGAGCCGGCCTGGGCCATGGCGAACGCGCGGCCGTCCCAGAAGGGCATGATCCAGGCGTCGCCGTTCTCCATGACCGTGGCGGCGGTGCCCGCGTTCGCGGGGAAGGAGGACACGCAGCCCTTCAGCGTCTCCAGCTTGGCGAACGCCTTGTCCACGGCCGCCGGGTCGGACAGCTTGCCGCCCTCGGAGGTGACCAGGGCGGAGAAGAACTCCAGGCCCGGGTTGTAGGTGAGCGGGGGCAGGGCGACGTGGCCGCAGAACTGCTTGTCGAAGATGGCCGACCAGTCCGCCGGCGCAGTCTTGATCTTGTCGTTGCGGTACATGAGACCGGTGGAGCCCGTGGTCAGCGGCACGCCGAACTGCTTGCCGTCGTAGGCCGACTTGGAGTTGAGCACGGGGTCGAGCTCTTTCCAGTGCGTCAGCTTCGCGGTGTCCAGGGGCTGCAGCAGTCCCGCGGAGGCAGCGGGCAGCGAGGCGTCCGGGGTGAAGGCCATGACGTCGAACGGCGGGTTCTTGCCCCCGGCGGCACGCAGCTTGGTGAGCCACTCGGCGTTGGCGCCGTAGACCAGGTTCACCTTCGCGCCGGTGTCGCGTTCGAACGGCTCGACGAATGATTTCTTGAACAGCTCGCCCCAGGCGCCCGCGAACGCGGTCACCGTGAGCGTCTGCTGCGCGTCCGAGCCCGGCGAACCGCCCGTGTCCACGCCGCCGCAGGCCGTCAGCGCCAGCATGACCGCCGCACCGGCTCCCGCCAGGCGAGTTACTCCGCCCCTCATCTTTCCCTTTTCCCTTCGAGCGGCCGGCCAAGGGCGCGGGGCAGGGCACGGCTGGGGGACCGCGCTTGCCGCCGGAAGCACCATTCGGCTCGACGACCATGTCATCACCCGGGGCACCCCGCCGCGGTTGGGAGGGTTGCCGTCCAGCAAGCCGGGGCTTCGCACTGAACTCGTGACAAAGCCGACTGTACCAGTCGGGTTTATCTGCAATCGTCTGATCTAGTTTAGTGCCCTGCGTCCTATTTATAACAATTTGTGGCCTGTGGGGTCCGAGTGCCACTTCGGCACCCTCGCTCCCTACCCGGCTCGCTGCGAGGTATGGCAGCCAAGCGGCGGCGCCGGATTTGCCGTAAAGTTAATAGGTAATGCATAGATTGACCCGCCGGACGCAAAGGGGAAGGTGAACGCCATGCCGAGCTCCGCACCGTGGCCTAGTCTCGGGCCCATGCCGACCGATGAGGACCTTCTCGACTCCCTGCTCCCGGCGCCGGACCTGGCGGTCGTCGCGATCGGCCCGCCGGCCGGGGGAGAGGGCCACTGGGCGGGCGCCCCCAGCGCGGTCGCCGCCGACGGCCGGATCTGGCTGGCCTACCGGCTGCGCCGGCCGGTGGGCCAGGGCCGGGGATACGCGATCGTGGTCGCCCGCTCGGCCGACGGCGAACGTTTCGAGACGGTGCTGACCATCGCCCGCGAGCAGATGGCCACCGAGTCGCTGGAGCGGCCGGCGCTGCTGCGCACCCCCGAGGGCCGGTGGCGGCTCTACCTGAGCTGCGCGACGCCCGGCACCAAGCACTGGCGCGTCGACGTGCTGGAGGCCGACGACCCGGCCGCCTTCGACCCGGGCTCGCGCAGGACCGTGCTGCCCGGCGATCAGAAGACCGGGGTGAAGGACCCGGTGATCGTACGGCGGGGCGGGATGTGGCATCTGTGGGCCTCCTGCCATCCGCTGGCCGACCCGGAGGAGGCCGACCAGATGGTGACCGACTACGCCACCAGCGCCGACGGGCTGGAGTGGACCTGGCACGGCACCGCCCTGAGCGGCCGGCCCGGCCTGTGGGACTCGCGGGGGGTGCGGGTCAGCGCGGTGCGGTTCCGGGGCGAGCGGGTGGTGGCGTTCTACGACGGGCGCGCGAGTGCCGCGGAGAACTACGAGGAGCGCACCGGGATCGCCGAGGGCACGGATCCGGCGGTGCTCACGCCCGTGGGCGACACGGCCGCCGCGATCTCGCCGTACCGGGGCGGCGGGCTGCGCTACCTGGACGTGATCGACCTGCCCGGCGGCGCCACCCGCCTGTACTACGAGTACACCCGCGCGGACGGCGCCCACGAGCTGCGCACGGAACTACGCTGACGGCCCGGCGCACCGGGCCGCGCCGGCGGCCGGGCGCATGGCTCGCGCACTGGGCTGCGCTGACGGCCGGGCGCCCGGTTCGTGCTCAGCGGGGTGTGGGCGGGCGGCCGTTCCTGGCCTGGTGCTGGCCGGGCGGGCGGGCCCCGACCATGCCGCCCGAGCGGGTCCGCGGCCCCAGCCAGTCGCTGAAGTCCTCGCCGGTGACCTCCTGAAGGCGCAGGATGTCGTCGGCGAAGTAGGGCAGGAGCTCTCGCCGCTGCTCCCACGTCAACGGCCGGCGCGACTCGCCGCTGCGCTGAAGCAGCCGCTGGACCGGCCAGGCGAGGAACGCGGGCACCCGCCGCCGGAACGAGGCCAGCAGCCGGTGCAGGGGATCCGGGTCGGGGTGCGCCGTGACGTTCTGCTTGGCCAGCTCGGTGAGCAGGCCCTGACGCACGCCGAGGAACGCGCAGATCCGGTCGAGGGTCTCCGCCGGCCGGTCGACCAGGTCCCGGTAACGGAAGATCAGCACCTGCTCGCGGGGGAACAGCGTGAAGAGCCGGGCCAGTTGCTCGCCGTAGCGTCCGAGCCCCGCGTAGTGCCAGAAGTGCGCCCAGCCGCCGGCGATCCGCCGCTCCTCCTCGGCGCACGCGCGTACGACGTCGTCGATCGGCTCCAGGCCCGCCGACCACAGGTGCGTCCAGTTGGAGTGGGCCCGCTCGATGGGGTCGCGCAGGATCACGATGAGCCTGGCGTGCGGAACGGTGTCCCGGATGCGCCGCTGCGCGTCCGCGTCGTACAGATAGAACGGGGTGGCCTCGCCCTTGAGCGCTCCCGGCGGCGCCCCGGCGAACAGCGCCTCGTAGTCCGCGCGCCGCCAGACGTGCTCGCGGTAGGTCTGGGCGTCGCCGGGCCCGCCCGTGGTCGGCGGCGGGCCGTCGGTGAGGAAGAACTTGGGCTCCTTGACCTGGGACAGGAACAGGGCGGGGTGGAGCTGAAGGGCGGCGTGCAGGGCGGTGGTGCCCGCCTTGGGCACACCCACGATCAGGAAGTCCGGCAGGGGCACGGTCGTCCTCCTCCGTCGCGGCAGTGAACGACTAATTACCTACCAGTTATACATGATAGAGACGATCCGGGAGGGGTCTTGACTTGCCCCTGGTTCTCCCTAATGATTATTCCTACTTGTACAGTAGGATTAATCGGGAAAGGAGGCGCCGTGCGGGCACTCATCCTGCTCGGGCTGGTCGGCTTCGCCGCGCAGCTCGTGGACGGCAGCCTGGGCATGGCCTATGGCGTCACGTCGACCACACTGCTGCTGGCCATCGGCACCAACGCCGCCGCTGCGTCGGCCACCGTGCACCTGGCGGAAATCGGCACCACACTCGCCTCGGGCATCTCACACTGGCGCTTCGGCAACATCGACTGGAAAGTCGTCCTCAAGATCGGCGTCCCTGGCGCCGTCGGTGCCTTCGCGGGCGCGACGTTCCTGTCGAGCCTGTCCACCGAGATCGCCGCTCCGGTCATGTCGATCATTCTCCTGAGCCTCGGCGTCTACATCCTCATCCGGTTCACCGCGTTCGGGCTGCCGCGTGGCAACCTGGGCAAGCCGCTGCGCAAGCGTTTCCTCGCGCCGCTCGGTGTGATCGCCGGCTTCGTCGACGCCACCGGCGGGGGCGGCTGGGGCCCGGTCGGCACGCCGGCCATCCTGGCCAGCGGCCGGATGGCGCCGCGCAAGGTGATCGGCTCCATCGACGCCAGCGAGTTCCTCGTCGCCATCGCCGCCAGCATCGGCTTCTTCGTCGGCATCGGCTCCGAGAACATCAACTTCTCCTGGGTCGCCGTGCTGCTACTCGGTGGCGTCATCGCCGCCCCGATCGCCGCATGGCTGGTCCGTCACATCCCGCCGCGCATCCTCGGCTCCGCCGTGGGCGGCGTCATCGTGCTGACCAACGTACGCACCCTGCTCCGCAGTGACTGGATCGACGCCGCCGGCAACGTCCAGGCCATCGCCTACATCGCCATCGCCATCGTCTGGATCGGCGCCATCGCCTACTCGGTGCGCGAATACCGGCGTGACAAGGCCAACGAGTCCGTCGAAGCGGTCGAGGACGAGCTCCGCCGCAAGTCGGCCGAGGAGGAGACCGCCTCGGCCTGAGTCCCGCCCTCGGAGCTCGGCGATCTCGTACGAGCCCCGCACCTGGGACCCTTTCCCGGCCACGCCTGGCCGGGCCCGGCACGCCGTTCCACGGCCGGGCCCGGCCAGGCGGGTTCCCCAGCCGGAGCCGATCCGGCCGTCCCCGGACCACGAGGAGGATCATTGACGTCGAGTTCTTGCCCGCCCCCGCGCCGGTCACGACATCGTCGCGACCGGCCCTCGACGGTTTCCGCCCTGGCACTCCCCGCCGGGGCCGTCGTATTTCCGCCTCAGCGCCGGCGGGATGCCTGATGCGCATCTCGGCCCGGACCCAGTACGCGTTGTGCGCCATGGTCGCACTCGCGACCGCCGAAGGGCCCGTCCACGCCGAGTGGGTCGCCCTCACCCAGGACATCCCCCGCCGCTTCTGCGACAACATCCTGCTCCAGCTCCGCCGGGCCGGGCTGGTCCGCAGCCAGCGCGGTCCCGACGGCGGCTACTGGCTGGCCCGTCCGGCCAAGGAGATCAGCCTCGCCGACGTGATCCACGTGACCGAGGGCGTCGAGCAGATCGCCGAGCACTTCCCGGCCGCCGCCGCGCCGCTCGCCGACGTCTGGGCCGAGCTGCGCAGCCATGAGCACGCCCTGCTGAGCGAGATCTCACTCGCGCACATCGTGGACGGCTCCGACTCCCAGGACGTCACCGCCGGAGCCGAAGGCGGCCGTTCAGCCTGAGCCGGAACGCCGGCCGTTTCCCGGCAACCCTCCACGATCGCCGGCCGATCCGGACACCCCCCAGACTCGCCGGCCGCTCCGGACACCCCCCACGGTGATCTGCTCGGGTCCGGCCACGGCGCGGCCGGTGGCCGGCCGTCCGACGGGGTGAAGCGGGCCGCGAGTCCCGCGATGGCGTCGCCCAGGTCGAGGCCGGGCTCCTCGATGAGGCCGTCGGTGTAGAGGGTCAGGACCGAGCCGGGCGGCAGGTGGCCGGCGCTGGCCAGGCAGCGGGCAGGTCGGATGCAGCGCCCCTATGGCGCGTCGGGCAGATCGAACACGCGGCCCAGCATCTGGTGCATATGGGTACGAAAGCGCTGCGACGCCCGCTCGTCCTCGATCCCGCGCCGCTGCCCCGTCCCGTCGAGGACCCCGCTCAGCGCGAACCCGTGCACACACCAGATCATCGCGTACGTGCTGAACAGCGCGTCGGCGTCGGCCGGCTTGGAGACCACGGCGATGCTGTCGACGGCGAGCTGGATGAGCTGCTGGACGGCGCGAGCCTCCAGATCGGCGATGTCGCTGGCGTCGGACAACCAGCGATGCCCCCACAACTGCGGGATCTCGGGATGCTCCACGCACACGTCGATGAAGGCGTCGACGAACCGGTGCAGCGCCGGCCCCCTCGCGTCGGCCGGGGCGTTGCGCAACTCCGCGGCCGTCTCCTCGACGGCGGCGCTCAGGGTTCTCGACGCCTGCTCCATGACCGTCAGGTAGAGCTCTCGCTTGGTGGGGAAATGGCTGGTCAGGGCCGGGGCGCTCACCCCGGCCGCCTCGCCGATCTGCTCGATGGAGGTTCCGTCGAAACCGAGCGCGGCGAACATCCTGGTCGCCGCCCGCAGGATCAGCTCCCGCTCGCCGTCTTCTGGAGAGTCCATGGACGTGACCCTAGGACGGGGGTGCGGACGGACCCCGCAGGTGATCGACAAGTACGGGTAAAACTAGGTCCCGCCGGACCGAACCGGCCGGTACGATCTGGCCATGCCCGTACCCAAGGGGGCGACCCTCGACCCCGCCCACACCCGCGCCACCATCCTGGCCGCCGCCACGCGCCTGCTCTACCAGCGCGGCCTCGACGGCATCGGCGTGGCCGAGCTCTGCGCGGCCGTCGGCGCCTCCAAGGAGACCCTCTACCGCCACTTCGGCTCCAAGGACGGGCTCGTTCGGGCCGTGCTGGAGGCCCGCAGCGACCACGTCGTGCGCTGGCTGCGCGCGGCGGCCGACGACGCGGGGGAGGACCCGGCCGCGCAGCTCGCCGCCGTCTTCGACGCCCTCGGGAGCTGGCACGCCGAGCCCGGCTTCCGGGGCTGCGCGATCGTCAACGCGGCCGTCCAGCGGCATGACGGCGCCCCGCGCACGGTCGTCGCCCGCCACCTGGACCGCCACCTCGACCTGCTGACCGGCATCGCGCGGCGGGCCGCCGCCGACGACCCGGTCGCGCTGGGCAAGCAGTTCCTGGCGCTCGTCGAGGGCGCCACCGTGCTCGCCGACCACCACGGCGACCTCGACGCCGCCCGCCTGGCCAAACAGGCGGCCCTGGCCCTGCTCCCCCGGAAGGCCTAGCGGCCCTGCTGCCCCGGAAGGCCTAGCGGCCGCTCCACTTCACCTCGTACGCCTTGAGGGTGAAGTCCTTGCCGTCCACCGACGTGGTGACCTGGCCGCCGGTGGTGTTGACCAGCACCATCTGCTCCGGCTGTGCCAGCACCCACACCTTGGGGTCGGAGGAGGTGACCGGATCCAGCCGCGCCTCGGCGGGGAACCACTTGGTGAAGTCGCTCAGCATCTTCCCGGTCGGCGTCTGCGCCCCGGAGCGGGCGTTCCACAGGCAGCCCACGCAGGGGGCCTGCTTGGCCTGCGGGTTCCAGTACAGAGCCGTGGCGGCGCCGCCGCGGGCCAGCTCGATCATGGAGGCGGCCTGGACGGCGAGCCGCTTGGGCTCCGGCCACGTGGTGCTGCCGTCCTCGGGCACGAAATACCACTCCGACCACCACACCGGCAGGTCGCCGACCTTGTCGCGCAGCCACTTGGTGACCGCGCCGAACTTGGCGAGCGCGCCGAACTCGTCCGGCAGCAACTCGTGGGCGTCGGTGGGCGAGGCGCCGTCGACCACGATGAAGTCGGCGCCCTTCTTGTTCTCGAACCAGTAGTTGAAGGCGTCCAGCACGTTCTGGTTGACCACGCCCCAGTCGCCGCTCAGCTCCGTGTCGCCGGACTTGTTGCTGTCGAAGCCGATGTAGGGCCCGCCCACCTTGGCGTCGGGCCGGACCGCCTTCACCGCGTCGTACACCTTGTTGTAGAGCTGGGTGTAGCCCTTGAAGTCCGCGGGCTCGGCGTGGTTCTTCCAGAAGCCCTTGAACTCGTTCCACACCATGAAGTACTTGACGTCGGGGTAGCGCTTGGCGACGGCCGCCGAGAGCTTGGCGAAGTCGTCGAAGTGCTTGGGGTAGGGCGCGTCCTCCAGGTGCTCCTTCCAGGCCGAGTCCTCCGTGGGGCCCTGGGGGCCGCCCTTCATCCAGTCGGGGGCGCAGCAGAGCGTGACGACCGCGGTGCCGCCGGACTCCTTGATGAGGTTGAGCCGGCTGTCGAGGTCCTCCCAGTGATACTCACCGGGATAGGGCTCGGGGTTGAGCGCGCCGAAGCCCATGATGTGCTGGTTCTGCAGCATCGGCGTTCTGGAGAGCGACCCGGAGACGTCCTCCTCGAAGCGGGGGCTGATGTTGTTGGCGCTGACGCCCGTGTGCGTGAACCCCCATCGGGGCCAACCGGGCTCCACGCCCGAGGCGGCCTTGGTCGTGGCCGCCGCCGTCGGCGCCGCCGAGGTCGGGCCGGGGTCCGGCGGGCCCGGCTCGGCCGAGCCGGTGAGAGCGCAGCCCGCGAGGGCCACGATCATGGCGCCCGCGCCGGTCAATCGCCGCCATGTCGATCTCGTGGTGTTCGATGCCACCCGATCCTCACCTGCTCCGCCCCGCCATCATGCCGCCTGTAGCGTTCCATGAGTGGCGCACAAGGGGCAGATCGGGAGCAGGGTTCACAGCTAATCGTTATCGTTCAGGCGGTGACAAAGGCTCTTGTTAGGGCGTATGTCCGAAAGTAAGGGTTCTGGGCTCACTCGGGATGATCTCGCGGAGTCTGGGCGGCCGGCGCGATCTCCCCGGGCGGCAGCTCGGACAGCGTGCGCACGGCGCGCAGGAAGCCCGCGCGGTCGGCCGGGGCGAGGCGTTCGAGCAGGCGGTTCTCGTTGGCCTGGATGGCGGTCTGGCAGGAGCGTTGGACGCGCCTGCCGTCATCGGTGATGGCGAGGATCTTCGCGCGGCGGTCACCGGGGTCCGGTTCCCGGGAGATGAGCCCGGCCTCCTGGAGCTGGTCCAGCGTGCCGATGATGCGGGTCTTGTCGGCGCCGATCGCGTCCGCGAGGGCGCCCTGGGTGCGCACCGAGCTGCCGCCCAGGGCGCAGAGCACGGAGTAGCCCCACATGGAGATGCCGTGCGCGGCCAGCACGGGATGCTCCGCCGCGATGAGTGACTGCACGAAGGGCTGCAGCATCGCGGCAAGGTCGCGGCGGTCGGTCACGCTGCCAAAGATACTCGTTGACAGATAATAAGCATCTGTAGATTATAGGCGGGTGACTACTAATATTGTGGCTTTCGACCGGCAGGCCGTGCAAACCAGCGTCGACCTGGCGGCTCGCATCAGCGTCGAAGATCTGACGCTCCCGACGCCGTGCGCGGCATGGACGCTGCACGGCCTGCTCGCCCATATGACCACCCAGCATCATGGCTTCGCCGCGGCGTCCAGCGGCGACGGCGATCCGGCCCTGTGGAAGCAGCGTTCCCTCGGCGAGGACCCGGCGGCGACCTACCGGGCCGCGGCCGAGCACGTCCTGGAGGCGTTCTCCGCCGACGGCGTCCTGGATCGCAGCTTCCCGCTGCCCGAGTTCACCTCCGGCAGCCCGTTCCCCGGGGCGCGGGCGATCGGCTTCCACTTCATCGACTACGTGGTGCACTCCTGGGATCTGGCCAAGACGCTGGGAATCGAGGTCGATTTCGAGCCGGAGCTGCTGGAGGCCGCCCTGGTCGTGGCGCGGGCCGTACCCGATGGCGCGGCGCGGGTCGCGCCCGGCGCGGCCTTCGCGCCGGCGCTCGCCTGGCGGGGCGGATCACGACTGGACGAGATCGTCGCGATCCTCGGCCGCTCGCCGGACTGGACCAACCCCAGGAAAACTCTCTGACGGAACTCCGCCTCAGCACGGATCGTTGTGGCCAGCGGCACATCATCGATCTTCGACAGGAGAACAGAGCAGTGGTCTTCAAACGGATGCTGGGTGCGTTCGGCGTCGGCGCGCCCTCGGTGGACACCGTGCTGTCCATGCCGCGGACCAAGCCGGGCGGCACACTCGAAGGGGAGGTGCGACTCAAGGGCGGCGACTTCGACGCCGAGATCGAGCACATCACCCTCGGCCTGGTGGCCAGGGTGGAGATCGAGCACGGTGACGGCGAGTCCGCAGGGCTCGGCGAGTTCTCCCGGCAGCAGGTCTCCGGCCCGTTCACGCTCGGCAAGGGTGCGGAGCGCGTCATCGCCTTCCGGCTGCCGGTGCCGTGGGAGACGCCGATCAGCGAGATCGGCGGGCAGCCGCTGAGGGGGATGGCGGTGGGCGTGCGCACCGAGCTGGCCATCGCCAAGGCCGTGGACAAGGGCGACCTCGACATGATCGCGGTCGAGCCGCTGCCGTCGCAGGTGGCCATCCTGGAGGCGCTCCTGCGGCTCGGGTTCGGCTTCAAGTCGGCCGACCTGGAGGCGGGGCGGCTGCACGGCGTGCGGCAGGAGCTGCCGTTCTACCAGGAGATCGAGTTCTACCCGCCGCAGCGGTACGCCGGGCTGGTGGGCGAGGTCGAGGTGACCTTCGTGGCCGATCCGGCCGGTCTTGAGGTGGTCCTGGAGGCCGACAAGCGCTCCGGCCGGCACTCCTCAGGCGACGCCATCGGCCGCTTCCACGTCGGCCACGACGACGCCCTGCGCACCGACTGGGCGGGCGAGCTCGGCCGCTGGCTGGAGGGCCTGGCACAGTACGGGCACTCCGGCGGCCCGCACTACCACGGCCATCAGGAGCACTACGCCCACCACGAGGAGCGTCCCGGCTGGGGGACGGTGGCCGCCGCCGGAGCCGTGGGCGTCGTGGGCGGTCTCGTGGCCGGCGAGGTCATCGAGGAGGTCGCGGAGGAGTTCTTCGAGGAGGACGGCGGCGACGAGGAGTGACCCGCCGGGCCCGTAACTGACGAGCCCGGTCCTCCTCCGGCCACGGGGCGCGCCACCCGTGGCCCTGGTTGACATGACCACTCCTTCACCAGGAAACTCAGCCGAAACACGCAACACGCGTACGGTAAACGTTTACAGGAGCGGTCGATGCCCGTACCCCGCTGGATCGCCGCCGGCGCGCTCGCCGTCCTGGCGTCACTCTCCCTCCTCACCGTCTCCGGGCCGGCCCAGACGGACGTGCGGGTCGGCGGCACGCTCACCACGGCCTCCGCGCCGTCCGAGGCGCTCGGCGAGAGCATCGCCTACACCCTCTACCTGCCGAACGGCTACGCCCGCGGCACCGCCCGCCTCCCGGTCCTGTACCTCCTGCACGGCCGGGGCGACACCATGCAGGCCTGGACGCGGGTCAAGACCGTGCTGGACGACATGATCCGCACCAAGCGCATCCCGCCGGTGATCGCCGTCATGCCGGACGCGCCCTGGAACGAGCGCGGCAACTGGTACGTGGACTCGGGCCACACCGAGGGCCGGCCGGTGGAGACGGCGCTGACCCGGGACCTGGTCGCGCACGTGGACGCGACGTACCGCACGGCGCCCATCCGGCAGGCCCGGCTGGTCGGCGGCTACTCGATGGGCGGCGCGGGCGCGCTGCGGTTCGCGCTGGCGCACCAGGACCTCTTCAGCGCCGCCGCCGTCCTCAGCCCCGCCGTCTACACGCCGCTGCCGCCCGCCGACTCCTCCGCCCGCGACTACGGCGCGTTCGGGAAGGGGGAGGAGAAGTTCTCCGACGAGGTGTACCGCGAGCTGAACTACCCGGCGCTGCTTCCCGCGCTGGACCCCGACCTGCCGGTGCGGCTGTTCGTGGCGGTCGGCGACGACGAGTACGCCAACCCCGACCCCGCCGACGCCCGCCACGACCTCGACTTCGAGTCGGCCGCCCTCTACAACGCGGCCCGGCGCTCGCCGGCGATCTCCGCGAACCTGCGCGTGCTGGACGGCGGCCACGACTGGACGGTCTGGACGCCCGCCTTCGAGCAGGCCATGGCCGAGCTGGGCCCCGGGCTGAGCGTCACGCCGCCGATCGGCCTGCCCGCCCCGCTGTACGGCACCGTCGCCGCCGACTGGGCCGGCGGCGTCGCGGCGCACGCCGACGGCTCGCTGACCATCGGGTACGCGGCCGGCAGCCCGGTGAACGGCCGGCCGCACGCGGGCCGGCTCGACGCCGTGCTCACCCGGACCGGCGCCTGGACCACGCAGTTCGGCACGGCCGCCGACGAGCGCCTGTACGGCGTCGCGGCCCTGCCGGACGGCGGGGTGCTCGCGGCCGGGTACACCAAGGGCGACCTGGACGGCCGGCACCCGGGCAACAGCGCGGACGACGCGTTCGTGGCCAGGCTCGACGCGAGCGGGACCGTGCGCTGGATCACCCAGTTCGGCGCCGCCGACGCGGCCGACCGCCTCTACGGCCTGACCGCGGCCCCCGACGGCGGCGCGTACGTGACGGGCTACACCAAGGGCGCGCTCGACGGCCCCAACCAGGGCGACAAGGACGCTCTGGTCGCCCGGCTCACCCCGGACGGGGCCCTGTCCTGGATCCGCCAGTACGGCGGCCCCGGCGAGGACAAGGCGTACGGCGTCGCCGCCGACGCCACGAACGTCTACCTCGCCGGCAGCGCCACCGCCGCCCTCCCGGGCACGACCGCACTCGGCGGCCTGGACGGCTGGGTGGCGGCGTACGGCGCGGACGGCACCAGGAAGTGGGCCACCACGGCGGGCGGCACGGGCGACGACCGGCTGAACGCGGTGACGCTCACCAGCACGGGCCTGGCCGTCGCCACGGGCCGCGTCGCCGGGGACACCCTCACGCTCGCCTACACCGCGCAGGGCAAGCGGCGCTGGCAGCACACCTTCGCCACGACGGCCGCCGACGAGGGCGCCGCCGTGACCGCGCTGGCGGGCGGCGAGGTCGAGGTCGTCGGCTACACGCGGGGCCGGGCCGGGGTCCAGGCGGGCGGCGCCGACGTGCTGACGCTCCGCCTGGACGCCAAGGGCGCCCAGCAGACGGCCGCCCAGCTCGGCACCGCCAGGGACGACGCCGTCGACCCGTTCGCCGAGCCCAACGTGTACGCCGCCGCGACCCCCTCGGGGCAGGTGGCGATCACGGGCCTGACGTACGGCGCCCCGGCGGGCGGTGACGCGCCGGGCAACGGTGACGTCTTCCTCACCACCGTCGACCCGGCCGCGCGTTAGAACGTCACCAGCGGATCACCGAGGAAGTCGGCGATGAAGTTGACGAAGAAGAAGCCGAAGAACAGGAAGTTCAGCACCAGGATGACGTAGTGCCAGGGACGCGGCCGGGCGGGGCGCGGGAGCTTGCTGTTGAGGTACATCAGCAGGAACGGATAGATCAGCGCGCCCAGGTTGGACATGTTCGCCGACCACTCCACCAGCCCCACCGGCAGCGTCTGGAAGATGATGATCGAGATGAGGATCAGCAGCACGATCATGAACGGGTAGTAGAAGCGCCGCGGGTCGCCCGAGATCAGCGCGCGCAGGCGCGGGCTCGTGGCGTTGGCCGCGTCCGTCGTCACCCGGACCATCGCCTCGAAGATGCCGAGCTGGGTGGAGAACAGGATCAGCACCCCGATCACCAGCGCGACGTAGAAGACCGCCCGCCCGTACTCGTCGCCGAGCGCGGCGGCCACGAACGTCGGGACGTTCGCCCGCGTGGGCTTCTCGCCCGACAGCGCGACCGCCTGCGACATGAGGAGCGTGGGCAGCAACATGCCGAGGATGGCGCCGACGAAGAAGACGCCCCACATGTCGACCATCAGCAGCCGGTACCACCGGCGCCACAGGCTCCGGTTGCGCTCGTCGTCGGGGAAGGTGACGCCGCTGGCCAGGACCTCGCTCCGCTCGCCGCGCAGGCCGGACAGGTAGCCGACCCGGTAGCCCATGCCGTAGCCCTTGTCACGGTAGTGGCCCATGACGTACCAGTTGAGGCCCGAGGCCAGCGCGGTGAACCCGGCCAGCGCGCCGAGCTGCGTGGCGGTGATCCCGGCCGGCGGGGCGGCCGGTGTGAGGAAGCCGCGGATGCCCTCCCACCACATGCTGAACGGCACCACGAGCAGGTCCACGGCCAGCAGGGCGATGAGGATGGTGCCGACCATCACCCAGTTCGCCAGCTCCAGGGCGCGGCTGATGCGGCGGGCGCCGGCCGTGATGAGAAAGACCAGCACCAGCAGCCCGATGGCCCAGAAGCGCGGCTCCAGGTCCGCGGCGGCCGGCGGAACGCCGTGGACCAGCGCGTACACGCCCTGTCCCGCCGAGGCGGCCCAGCCGCCGGCGACGAACGCGAAGATGACGATGAGCACCGACAGCGGCACCCAGAGCGGCCAGCCGGGCGGCACGCGTCCCCACCCGACCACCGGCGCCTCGCCGGTCGCGAGGACGTAGCGGCTGCACTCGACGTTGTAGAAGGTCTGCAGCACGGCCGACACGACGATGACCCAGCCGACGCCGATGAAGCCGTACTGGCCCACGTTGAGCGGCCCGAGCAGCCACTCACCGCTGCCGATCGAGATGCCGAGCGCGATCAGGCTCGGCCCGACGGCGTACTTGAACAGTTCCTTGGGCCCGATCCTGGAGACCTTGAAGACCTCTTCGGGTGTGGGCAGGTCGGTGACTTCGAGATCCGGACGGCTGACTCCGAGTGGGTGCGACATCTCAGTGCCTCCTCGCCGTCAGGGTGATCCCTTGGCACGAGGGCTACAAGACCCAAAGAGGTCCGGAACGCGGGCGCGCGGCCGTTCGCGGGCGGCTTCCCCGGGAACAGGTCCATCGCAGACCTGAGCGGCGCCGTCAGCGCGGGAGCCCTGTTCTGCGCGTACGGGGACTCGCTGAGGGAGGTGGGCTCATGGGCCGGAGGACCGCACCGGCGCTCGCTCTGACCGGGCTGCTGACTCTGACCGCCTGCCTCACCCCGTCCGGGCGCGGCGCCGGTGCGACCGGCACGTCGGGGTCCATCCCCGCCACCGCGACCCCTGACCCGCCGCCTTCGATCAGCGGCACGCCGGACGCGGGGGTTCCGGGTGGCGTGCTCACTCCGGCGCCGCCGGCCGGCGCCCCGCCGGCCGCGCTCCCCGCCCGCCCGGCGAGCTGCGCCCAGCCGGCCCCGTCCGCCGGCGATCTGCGGGCCGCGCCGGTCGCTGAGCGCCGGTCCGGCTGGCGGGTGGTCTGGCGCGAGGAGGGGCACGGCGCGCTGGACGGCCTGGCGGTCGCGGGCGACGGAGCGGTGTGGGCCACCCGATCGGTCCAGCGCAGGACCGGCAGCACGGTGGAGACGGCGTCCGGCGGGGTGCAGCGGTGGGACGGGCGGCGCTGGGCGGCGTTCCCGCTGCCCGGTGTGCAGGTCACCACGCTGGGGGCGGTGTCGGGGGAGCTGGCGTGGGTGTACGGGCGGGCGGCGGGGCGGCCTGGGGTGGTGAGCACGTTCAGCGCCGGCTCGTGGGTCTCGCGCCGGCTCGCCGAGCCCGCCGGCTCCTCCATCGGGCTCTACGGCACGGCCGCGCGTGGCCCGTGGGTGGTCTCCGGCCGGAACGCGATGCGGTGGCACGGGCCGTCCTGGCAGGCGTACCGGCTGCCGGCCGGGGCGAGCGCCGTGGGCGGCGAGGACGCGAACGTGTGGACGGTCGGGCCGGGGCCGGAACCGGCCGCCCGGTGGAACGGCTCGGCCTGGCAGGCCGTCGGGGTGCCACGGCTCGGCGCGCCGCGCGGGAGCCTCACGCCCCGGACGCGGCTCGACGACGTGGTGGTCCTCGGGGCGCGGGACGTGTGGGCGGTGGGCGGCGTGTCGTGGCTGGTGCCGGGGGAGTCCGACGCGCAGGGGGAGCCGCTGGAGCGTTCGCGGCCGGTGGCGCTGCACTGGGACGGAGACGGCTGGCGGTGCCGATGGGGGCCGCTCGGGAGCACGTTCACGCAGGCGGAGCCCGATGGCCGGGGCGGCCTGTGGGTGCTCGACTCGACCGGCTCGCGGCTGCTGCACCACGCGGACGGCCGCTGGACCGCCACCGGCGTGGCCGGCACGATCACGGGCCTGTCCCGGCGTCCCGGCTCGCCGGAGGTGTACGCGTCCGGCTCGGTCCCCGGCCGGGGCGGCCTCACCCGGGCGGTCCTCTGGCGCAGCGGGTGAAACCGCAGGCCGGCCGGGTGCGAGGGGACCCGATCGCATGTGACAGATCCGGCAAAACGACGAGACGCGTCGTGCGTGGCGTTACTGCACGTTACTGGACTGACTACGTAGAGTAGTCAGAGCCTTGTCACTTCGTGATCACTAGGGGAGATCATGAAATTCAACGTCATAGCAGCCGGTGGTGCGATTGTCACCGCCGCTGCCCTGATCGGGCTGGCCACTCCGGCCAGCGCCAACTCGGTCGTCTGCGAGGCGACCGTAGCCGACGCCACGCACTCGCTCCGCATCGACCGCTGGGGCGTGTACGCGTCCCGCCGCGACGCCGACGCCTGCGAGGGTGGCCACATCGAGGAGCGCAAGTACGACGACAACCGCGCATACGACGACAACCGCACGTACGACAACAACCGCAAGGACCACGACGACAACCACGACTACGGCTGGCGCGGCAACGGCTGGGGCGACCAGCGCTATGCCAGCAGCGGCTGGGACGACCAGGACTGGGACGACCAGGACTGGGGCGACCGCAACTGGGGCGACCGCAACTACGGTGACCGGAACTGGGGCTACCGGAACTGGAACGGCTACGGCCACCACGGTCACCACGGCCACCACGGTCACCACGGCTACGGCGACCGCGGCTGGGACGGTTACGGCGACCGCGTCTACAACTACGGTGACCGGGGCTGGGACGGTTACGGCTGGCTCGGCCGCTTCTAGCAGTTCGATCAGATTCGGTCCCGGGGCGCTGGTGTTGTGGCCCGGGACCTCCTGCTTTCCTGACCCGGCCTCCGGGCCGACGATCGACCCGGCACGCGGAGCACGAACACGCCCGGTTACCGGTCGACGATCTCGTTCTTGCCGATGACCACGACCCCGCCCCGGGTGAGGGCGAACCTGGTGCGGTCGTATTCGAGGTCGAACCCGATCCGCGCGCCGTCGGGGATCACCACGTTCTTGTCGATGATCGCCTTGCGGACGATGGCGCCCCTGCCCACCTTCACGTTCTCCATCAGCACGGAGTCCTCCACCAGCGAATGCGAGTGGAGCACCACCTTCGGCGACAGGATCGACCTGATCGCGGTGCCGCCGGAGACGATCACGCCGGGCGACACCAGCGAGTCGATCGCCCGCCCCACCCGGTCACCGTCGTTGTGCACGAACTTGGCCGGCGGCAGCGGGTCGTGCCCGGTGAAGATCGGCCACTTGTCGTTGTAGAGGTTGAACACGGGATGCGCCGAGATGAGGTCCATGTGGGCGTCGTAGTAGGCGTCCAGGGTCCCCACGTCGCGCCAGTAGCCGCGGTCGCGCTCGCTGGAGCCGGGGACGATGTTGTTGGCGAAGTCGTAGACGTCGGCGCCGCCCGACTTGACCAGCATGGGGATGATGTTGCCGCCCAGGTCGTGCTTGCTGGTCGGGTCGAGCGCGTCCTCGCGCAGCGCGTCGATCATCGACTGCGTCTTGAACACGTAGTTGCCCATCGAGGCGTACACCTCGTCGGGTGAGTCGGCCAGACCCACCGCGTCCTTCGGCTTCTCCCGGAACGCCACGATCCGCCGGCCCTCCGGATCGGTCTCGATCACGCCGAACTGGTCGGCCAGCGACAGCGGCTGCCTGATCGCCGCCACCGTCACGTCCGCGCCCGAGTCCTCGTGCTGCTCGACCATCTGCCGCGGATCCATCCGGTAGATGTGGTCGGCGCCGAACACGATCACGTGCTCCGGCATCTCGTCGTAGATCAGGTTCAGATTCTGGAACAGCGCGTCCGCCGAGCCCGAGAACCACCGCGGCCCGAGCCGCTGCTGCGCGGGCACCGGGGTCACGTAGTTGCCGAGCATCGCCGACAGCCGCCAGGTCCGTGAGACGTGCCGGTCAAGACTGTGGTTCTTGTACTGCGTCAGTACGACGATCTTCAGAAACCCGCCGTTCGCCAGATTGGACAGCACAAAGTCGACCAACCGGTACATCCCACCGAACGGCACCGCCGGTTTCGCCCGATCCGCCGTGAGCGGCATCAGCCTCTTGCCCTCTCCACCAGCCAGCACGACCGCAAGCACCCTCCGGGACCTCATGCCCAGGACGCTACCCTCAAATGGCCGATCTATCGACGAAACCCGGCACGGTGAACTTCCTTCGTGTCCTCATTTGTCGGGGGATGCGCGAACCGGCGTTACCGAGCTTGGGCTTGTCGATGTGTTCCCTATGCTCACGTTGACCATAAGGTCGTGTCATGCGTGTTGATCTGCTCAGCCGGGAGTACCCGCCCGAGGTGTACGGCGGGGCCGGCGTGCACATGGAATACCTGGCCAGGGAGCTGCGCAAGCTCGCCGATGTGCGGGTGCGCTGCTTCGGGGCCGCCCGGGTCGAGCCGGGGGTGTCGGCCTACCGCGTCCCCGGTGGCCTGGAGGGCGCCAACGCGGCCCTGCAGGTGCTCGGCGTGGACCTGGAGATGGCCGCGGCCTGCGGCGGCGCGGACGTCGTCCACTCGCACACCTGGTACGCCAACTTCGCCGGGCATGTCGCCAAACTGCTGCACGGCATCCCCCACGTGGTCACCACGCACAGCCTGGAGCCGCTGCGGCCGTGGAAGGCCGAGCAGCTCGGCGGCGGCTACACGGTCTCGTCGTGGGCCGAGCGCACCGCCCTGGCCGCCGCCGACGCGGTGATCGCGGTCTCGGAGGGCATGCGGCGCGACGTCCTGGCGGCCTACCCCGAGATCCCGGCCGAGAAGGTCCGCGTCATCCACAACGGCATCGACACCGCCGAGTACGCCCCCGACCGCGACACCGACGTGCTGGTCAGACACGGCGTCGACCCGAACCGCCCCTACATCGTCTTCGTGGGCCGCATCACCCGCCAGAAGGGCCTGGTCCACCTGCTGCACGCGGCGCGCGCCTTCGACCCGGAGGCCCAGCTCGTGCTCTGCGCGGGCGCGCCGGACACGCCGGAGATCGCGGCCGAGGTGACGGAGCTGGTGCGCGGCCTGGACCGGGACGGCGTGTTCTGGATCCAGGAGATGTTGCCCAAGCCCGAGGTCATCCAGCTTCTGACGCACGCGACGGTGTTCGTGTGCCCGTCGGTCTACGAGCCGATGGGGATCGTCAACCTGGAGGCGATGGCCTGCGAGACGGCCGTGGTGGCGACGGCGACGGGCGGCATCCCGGAGGTGGTGGCCGACGGGGAGACGGGGCTGCTGGTGCCCATCGCGCAGGGCGCGGACGGCGAGCCGCACGACCCGGAGCGGTTCGCCGCCGACCTGGCCGAGCGGGTCAACGCGCTGCTGGGCGATCCGGCCCGCGCGCGGGCGCTGGGCGAGGCGGGGCGGGCGCGCGCGATCGAGCACTTCTCCTGGGAGCGCATCGCCCGCCGCACGGTGTCCCTCTACGAATCTCTTCTTTGAGCGGATCTTTTACGGCGGAGCCTGCCTGGCGCTACTGGCCCGCCCGTTCGAGGACGACGATCGGGATCTCGCGGTCGGTCTTCTTCGTGTACTCGTCGTAGTCCGGCCACGTCGCGGTCATCAGCCGCCAGAGCTCGGGCCGCTCCTCCGGGGTGGCCGTGCGGGCGCGGGCCTTGAACCGGTCGCCCTTCACCTGCACCTCGACCTCAGGGCCGGCCAGGAGGTTCTTGTACCAGTCGGGGTGGTCGGGATCGCCGCCCTTGGACGCCACGACCACGTGGTCGGAGCCGTGCTTCTGGTAGATGAGCGGTGTCGTATACGGTTCGCCGGAGTTGCGGCCCTTCGTGGTCAGGAGAAGGACGATGGTGTTGTTCCAGTCGTGCCCCTCCGCCCCGTCGGTCTCCTGATAACGCCGGACGTGTTCCTTGCCGTAGAGCATGTCTGCCAGCTACCCACGCCGGGCGTGACCTCACCGTTACTCGCCGGGGTCTGTACGAGAAGTTAACGAGCCTGGCACACTGCGATTGTGTAAGCGCTTACACCGGGTCAATATGGAAGCGCTTACACCAACAGGAGGAAGCTCCGATGGACGTGACCATCTACGAGGTCGCCCAGCGGGCGGGCGTGTCGATCGCGACCGTGTCCAGAGCGTTGCGCGGCACCGGGCCGGTGGCCGTCAGGACACGGGAGCGAGTGCTCAAGGCCGTCGAGGAGCTCAACTTCACACCCAGCCGCCTCGGCGTCAGCCTCGCCGAGGGCCGCCACGCCGCCAACGGCATCGTCTTCCCCGACCTCGCGGGCCCCTACTACACCGAGGTGCTGCTCGGCTACGAGGAGGTCGCCTCCGAGCTGGGACGCTCGGTGGTGATCCTGTCGACCAAGGGGCGCACCCGGGTCAACGACCTCATCAAGGACCTGGCCGGGCGGGTGGACGGCCTGCTCATCTTCGGCCACACCGTGCCCGAGCCGCTCGTCGCCGAGTTGTTGCGGCTCGGCGTGCGCCTGGTGTTCATCTCGCGCGAGCCGCTGCCCGGCGCCGACACCCTGCGCAGCGAGAACACCGACTCGGCGCGGACGCTGGCCCGGCACCTGGCCGGGCACGGCTACCGCCGTTTCGCCTTCCTCGGCGCGCCCATGGCCGCCAAGGACGACGTGGACGAGCGCTGGCAGGGCGTGCGGTTCGTGCTCGGCGGCGCGATCGAGGCCGTCCCCACGCGGGCGTACACCGTGGAGTGCGGCCTGGAGGCCGCCAGGGTGCTGCTCAAGGGCAAGGACCGGCCCGAGGCGATCGTCTGCTCCGACGACGAGGTGGCGCTGGGGGCGCTGCTCGCCGCCGAGGAGCTGGGCCTCGACGTGCCCGGCGACCTGGCCGTGACCGGCTGGGACGACATCATGGCGGCCCGCCACGCCCGCCCGGCGCTGACCACCGTACGCCAGCCGATGCGCGAGCTCGGCGCCTGCGCGGCCCGCGCGCTCGACGAGCTGATCACCGGCGCCCGCGACACACCCGGCCACCGCATCCTGACCACCGAGCTGGTGATCCGGTCCAGTTGCGGTCATCACCCCCAGGAGGCACCAACGTGAACACCATCCCCCGGCGCGCCGCCACCGGCGGCCTGCTGACGATCGCGATCCTGGCCGCCGGCTGCGGCCGCGGCGCCGGCCAGGCACCCGAGCAGGCGCAGAACGTCACGACCGGCAAGGTCACGGGGGAGGTCACCGTCTGGGCGATGGGGGAGGAGGGCAAGGCGCTCGGGGCGTTCGCCAAGGACTTCGAGGGCGCCCATCCCGGCGTCAAGATCAATGTCACGGCCATCGGCTGGGACGTGGCGCACGACAAACTCACCTCGGCCATCGCGGGCGGCGCCACGCCCGACGTGAGCATGATCGGCTCGACCTGGTCCGGCGAGCTGGCCAAGACCGGCGCGCTCGAACCGACGCCGGGCAACCTGGTGGACAAGTCACGCTTCTTCCCCGGCGCGTGGCAGACCGTCGAGGTGAACGGCACGGCCTACGGCGTCCCGTGGTACGTCGAGACCCGCGTCCTGTACTACCGCACCGACCAGGCGGGCAAGGCGGGCGTGCGGCCACCGGCGACCTGGGCGGAGTTCACCGCGTTCGCCAAGGCGCTCAAGGACAAGGGCGGCGCCGAGAGCGGCTTCAACCAGAGCTACACCCTGGGCGCGTCCTGGCAGGAGGTGCTGCCGCTGATCTGGCAGGCTGGCGGTGAGATCGTCAAGGACGGCGCGTACACCTTCGACACCCCGCAGGCGCTGACCGCGCTCAAGCAGTACGCGTCGCTGTTCCAGCAGCGGCTGGCCCCCACGAACCTGCCCGGTGACGCCTTCCCGCAGACGTTCATCAAGGGCCAGGTCGGCGGCTTCTTCTCCGGCCCGTGGATGATCGGCGTGCTGAACAACGACGGCGGCCCCGGCTTCAAGGACAAGTTCGACGTCGCCCCCTACCCCAAGGGTCCCGTCTCGGCCACGAGCTTCGTGGGCGGCGCCGACATGGCGGTGTTCAAGAAGGCCAAGAACCGCGACGCCGCCTGGACGTTCATCCAGTGGCTGAGCGAGCCGCGGGTGCAGGCCAAGTGGTACACCACGGCCAAGTCGCTGCCCGCCGTCCAGGCGGCCTGGCAGGAGCCCGCGCTCAGCGCCGACAAGCAGCTCGCGGTCTTCGGCGAGCAGCTCAAGGACGCCAAGACGCCGCCGCCGTTCCCGACGTGGGAGCAGGTGGCCAGGGTGCTGGAGACCGAGCTGGAGAAGCTGGCGCGCGGCAGGCAGACCCCCGAGCAGACGGCCAAGGCCATCCAGTCGCAGGCCGACACCATCGGGACCGGCCTGTGAGTGTCGCGTTACGCCGCTCCGGCATCGGATGGATCTTCATCCTGCCGTTCGTGGTGTTGTTCGCGGTCTTCTACCTGGGCCCGCTGCTGGTCGGCATCGGCGCGAGCTTCACCGACATGCGCAGCACCGACGTGACCGACCCGCTCCGC
Source organism: Nonomuraea sp. NPDC002799 (assembly GCF_053592075.1). Taxonomy (NCBI): domain Bacteria; kingdom Bacillati; phylum Actinomycetota; class Actinomycetes; order Streptosporangiales; family Streptosporangiaceae; genus Nonomuraea; species Nonomuraea sp. NPDC002799. The sequence continues at coordinate 184,814 of NZ_JBSFVA010000012.1, read as the reverse complement.
GTCGACCCGGTCGGCGTCGAGAACTACCTGCGGCTCATGGACGACGCGGCCATGCGCCGGGCGGCGCTCAACACCGTGGTCTTCGTGCTCACCGCGCTGCCGCTGACCATCGGGCTCGGGCTGGCCGCGGCCGTGCTGCTCAACACGGGCATCGCCCGCCTGCCGGCCGCGTTCTTCCGCCTCGGCTACTACCTGCCGAACATCACCAGCATCATCGGCGTCGCCGTCGCCTGGAAGTTCCTGCTGGAGCCGGAGGCCGGGCTGGTCAACCGGCTGCTGGAGGCGGCCGGCGTCCAGGGCCCGGACTGGCTGCAGAGCGAGAGCACCGCCCTGCCGTCGATCATCGTGATGACGGCCTGGCGCAGCTTCGGCTTCGACATGGTCGTGCTGCTGGCCGCGCTGCAGAGCATCCCGAGGGAGTTGTACGAGGCGGCGGAGGTGGACGGCGCCGGCTGGTGGGCCCGCTTCACCGCGGTCACCGTGCCCTCGCTCCGTCCCGTGTTGTTGTTCTGCACGGTCTACAGCTCGGTCGGCTTCATGCAGTTCCTGGAGGAGCCCCTGGTCATGACCAGGGGCGGCCCGCTCAACTCGACGCTGTCGGCCTCGCTGGCGATCTTCAACCAGTTCGGCGTCGGCAACTACGGCTACGCCGGAGCGGCGGCCACGGTGCTGTTCACGGTGATCGTGGCGCTGGCCGTCCTGCAACTGCGGCTCGGGAGGCGAAGGTGAGCAGGACCCGCCGCCAGCGCGCGGTCGTCTACGCCGGGCTCACGATCGGCCTGCTGCTGGTCATCGGGCCGTTCCTGTGGACGGCGCTCAGCTCGGTCAAGCCCGAGCAGGAGATCAGGCGCGACCCGCCCACGTTGTGGCCGATGACGTGGACGACGGACAACTTCACCGAGTTGTTCGACCGGGTGAGCATCGGCACCGCGTTCGCCAACAGCATGCTCATCGCGCTCGTGCTGGTCGCCACCAACCTGCTGTTCTGCTCCATGGCCGGCTACGCCTTCGCCAAGCTCTCCTTCCGCGGCAGGGAGCCGGCGTTCGCGCTGGTCCTGGTGCAGCTCGCGATCCCGGCGATCGTGGTGATGATGCCGCAGTTCGTGCTGATCGCCAGGCTCGGCCTGGTCAACACGTTCATCGGGATCATCCTGCCGACCGTGGTGACGCCGCTCGGGGTGTTCATGATGCGGCAGTTCATCTCCGACCTGCCGGACGAGCTGATCGACGCGGCCCGGGTGGACGGCGCCAGGGAGTTCCGGATCTTCTTCACGGTCGTCCTGCCGCTCTGCGGGCCGCCGCTGGCCACGCTGGGGCTGATCACGTTCCTCGGCTCGTGGAACAACTTCCTGTGGCCGGCCGTGGTCGCGCAGAGCGAGAGCCGCTACACCCTGCCGGTCGCACTCAACATCCTCAACGGGCACGAGGGCACCCACTACAACCTGCTGGTCGCCGGATCGGTCGTGGTGATCGCGCCGATCCTGTTCCTCTTCGTCTTCCTGCAGCGCTTCTTCATCCAGGGCATCGCCACCACCGGCCTCAAATAAGAGGAGCCCCTCATGCGCAAGACGGTTCTGTCCGGTTTACTCGTGCTGGCGCTGTCGGCTCCGGCCGCCGCCGCGAACGCGTCGGGAGACGGCACGCTGCTGCGCTACGCCAAGGACACCTGGCGGTCGATGGCCGCCATGGTCGAGCCCGCGACCGGCCTGCCCGCCGACAAGGTGACCGGCGACCTGCGGACACGGGCCAAGGTCACCTCGCCCACCAACATCGGCACGTACCTGTGGAGCACGCTCGTCGCCCGCGACCTGCGCCTGATCGGCGGCGGGGACGCGGCGGCGCGGGCCGGGCGGGTGCTCGGCGCGCTGGAACGGCTGGAGCGCAACGGCCCGACCGGCCAGTACTACAACTGGTACGACCCCGCCACCCTCCAGCTCGTCCGCGTCTGGCCGGACAACGGCGACCCGGTGCGGCCGTTCGCCTCCAGCGTCGACAACGCCTGGCTGGCCACCGCCCTCATGATGCTCCGCACCGCCGTCCCCGCCCACGCCGCGCGCGCCGGGCGCCTGCTGGCCTCGATGAACTTCCGGTCTTACTACGATCCGGCGGCCCGCCCCGACGCGGGCACGGGCCTGCTGCGCGGCGGCTTCTGGCCCGAGCCGCCCGACGGCTGCTCCGTGGCGAGCGACTACGCCGGCACCGGCACGACCGTCTACTCGACCTGCCACCACTACGGCGCGCCCGCCGAGACCCGGATCGGCCAGTACGTGGGCATCGCGCTCGGCCAGCTCCCGCGCGAGAGCTACTTCGGCCCCTACCGCACCTTCCCCGACAACGGCTGCGACTTCGGCTGGCAGGAGCAGCGGCCGGTCGGCTCCTGGAAGACCTACCTCGGCGTCAACGTCTGGGAGGGCACCTACGGCTACCGCGGCCTGCGGTACGTCCCCAACTGGGGCGGCTCCATGTTCGAGGCGCTGATGCCCGACCTCGTGGTCCCGGAGGCGACGTGGGCGCCGGGCAGCTGGGGCCGCAACCATCCGGTGTTCGTCCGCGCCCAGATCGAGCACGGCCTGGCCGAGGCGGAATACGGCTACTGGGGCTTCTCCCCGTCCAACAACCCGCACGGCGGCTACCGCGAGTACGGCGTGGACCCCCTGGGCATGGACGAGCCCGGCTACACCTCCGACACCGAGCGCACCGGCACCGACCCCGGCTACGCGGGCTGCCGCCCCGCCCAGCCCCCGCCCGCCGCGTACGGGGACGGCGTGGTGACGCCGCACGCGAGCTTCCTGGCCCTGCCGTACGCGAAGACGGCGGCCCTGGCGAACCTGGCCAAGCTGCGCGCGGACTTCGACGCCTACGGCCCCGGCGGCTTCTACGACGCGGTCGCGGTCCGCTCCGAGGTCGTGTCGAAGTGGTACCTGGCGCTCGACCAGGGCATGGTGCTGGCCGCCCTGGGCAACGTCCTCACCGGCGACCTGCATCGCTACTTCGCCGGCTCCGGCGTCGAGGCGAAGCTCCGGCCGGTGATGCGGCTCGAACAATGGGACGTCGTCCCGCCGACCGACTGAACGGGGAAACCTTGATGAGCACGGCCGCGCACCGCGACTGGCAGGACCGCGCCGGGCAGCCGTCCGGCCCGGCCACCCCGGCCGCCGGACCCGCTCCGCCGGCCCCGACCGGCCTCCGGGCGGTTCCGGGAGCCGGTCAGGTCACCTTGACCTGGGATCCCGTCCCCGGCGCCATCGGCTACCTGGTGCACAGGGACGGCGCGCCGGCCGTCCAGCCGGACGTGGACGTGCCCGCCGTGCCGTCCTGCCGCTACGTCGACACCGGCCACGGCGCCGCCGCCTACACGGTGGCCGCCCTCGCCGGGACGGACCTGGCCGGGCCCTTGTCGGCGGAGGTGCGGGCGGAGCCGCTGCCCGCCGGCGGGCCGGCCGCGGTGTCCGTCCGCGTGGACGCCGGGCGGGTGACGCGCGCGCTGCCGCGGCCGTGGGCGTACATGGTGGGCTCCGAGCATCTGTCCCACCTGCTCAGCACCGATGAGACGGGCGGCAGGCCCATCGGCGAGGAGCTGGCCGGGGCGCTGCGCATGGTGCGGGACGAGCTCGGCGTCGCGACCGTCCGGGCGCACGCCGTCCTCGGCGACGACCTCGGCGTGTACAAGGAGGTGGACGGGCGGCCGGTTCACGACTTCAGCGGCGTGGACGCGGTCTACGACAAGGTCGTGAGCCTCGGCCTGCGGCCGATCGTGGAGCTCGGCTACATGCCGCGCGACCTGGCCGCCGACCCGTCCGCGACGGTCTTCGCGTACGGGGCCGTGGTCTCGCCGCCGAAGGACTTCGAGGCGTGGGGCGACCTGGTCAGGGCGCTGGTGGAGCACCTGGCGGGCCGGTACGGCGTGCACGAGCTGATCGACCACTGGGCCTTCGAGGTCTGGAACGAGCCCAACCTGGCCGTCTTCTGGTCCGGCACGCCCGAGGAGTACTTCCTGCTCTACGACGTCACCGCGGCCGCCGTGAAGAACGTGCACCCGGACCTGCGCGTCGGCGGCCCCGCCTCGGCCGCGAACGGCTGGGTGGCGGAGCTGCTCGCCCACGTCGCCGAGTCCGGGGCGGCGCTCGACTTCGTCTCCACCCACACCTACGGCAACGCGCCGCTCGACTGGCGCCCGGTGCTGGCCGCGCACGGCAGGGACGTGCCGATCTGGTGGACGGAGTGGGGCCCGACGCCGACCCACTTCCACGGCATCGGCGACGGCCCGTTCGGCGCCGCGTTCCTGCTGCACGGCATGAAGTCGGCCGCCGGCCGGATCGCCGCGCTGTCGCACTGGGTGGCCTCCGACCACTTCGAGGAGCTGGGCCGGCCGCCGCGGTTGTTCCACGGCGGGTTCGGGCTGCTCACGGTCGGGAACCTGCGCAAACCCCGCTTCCACGCGCTCGCCCTCGCCGCCCGGCTGGGCGACGCCGAGCTGGCCGCCACCCTCGACGGCGACGCGGGCGGCGTCGAGGCGTGGGCCGCCCGGCACGACGACGGCCGGATCGGCGTGCTGATCTGGAACGGCACCCTCAACCACGCCCAGGCCGGAGGCGCGCCCGAGCTGACCCGCACGGTCACGCTGACCGTCGAAGGGCTCGACGGGGAGCGCACGCTGACCCACCACCGTATCGACCACGACCACGCCAACGTGGAGGCGGCCTGGCGGTCGATGGGCGGCGGCGACTGGCCGGCGGCCGGGCAGTGGGACGAGCTCCGCGCCGCCGCCACCCTCGGCGAGCTGCACCCTCCCGCCCCGGTCAGCGGCCCGGTCACCGTCAGCTTCGACCTGCCGATGCCCGGGATCTCCTTCATCGAGCTGTCACCCTGAGTGGCGGTCCTGTACGGGAACGCACGCCGGTGAGAGCCTGTGCGCATGACCGATCCGGCCGGAGCGCTGGCCGCCCGCATCGAGCGGTTCGAGCAGGCTGCCGATCCCGGGCTGATCTGGGATCCCGCGGCGCTGGCCGAGGCCGAGCAGGCGATGCGGGCCTGCGCCGGCGACCAGTCCGACGCCGTCACCTGGCGCCTGATCGGCATCCTGCACCTGGCCCGCTACCGGCTGGACCAGCACACCACGCAGGACGCCGCCGTGGCGGGCGCCTTCTTCGCCGCCGTGGCCGTGGTCGATCCCGGCCGGCTGCCGGAGAAGCTGCGCGGCACCCACGTGCCGCCCGGCGACTCGGCCGGCACGTGGGCCGGGTTGGTGGAGGAGGTGTTCCGGCACGTGGACCCGGGGGCGTACCGGCACGTGGGGCTGCTCATCCACGCGCTCGTCCGCCGGGCCATGGCGCGGCCCGTGGCGGAGACGTCCGACCGGCTGGGGCAGTTCCTGTTACAGGAGTCGATGCGCTCACCCGCGCCCGGCTGGGCGCCCGGCGCGCTGGCGGCGCTGGGCGGCGGGCTGGTGCGGCTGTACGGGGAGACAGGGGAACGGAGGGTCGTCGACGACGCCGTGCACGTCCTGTTCCGGGCCGCACTCGCCGCCCCGGCCGGGGCGGATCCGGGTTCGTCCGCGGGGTTCCAGCCGGAGTCCCGGTCGGAGTCCCCGATGGGGTCCCAGGAGGCATCCCCGGCCGGGCCGCACTCGGGGTCGTACCTCGGGGAGCTGACGACGGCGCTCGGTCTCGCGGCGCCCGGTGACGAGCTGCTGGTCAGGGCGTACCTGGCGGCGGCCGAGGCGGCGCCGGCCGGGCAGGACAGGTCGCAGGCGCTGCTGGCACTCGCCGACCTCACCCGGACGCGGGCGGCGGAGTCGTGCGCGGACGCGGACCTGCTGGCGTTCATCAGGGTGGCGCAGTGCGCGCTGGACTTCTGGCACGACCAGGGGGCGCACCCCGGCGTGGTGGCGCCGTACGCGGCCGGGCTCGTCGAGTGGTTCGTGGTCAGCGGGAACGAGCGCTCGCTCGAAGCCGGGATGGAGATGCTCGAAGCCCTGCACACCACGCCCGACGAGACGGCGCGCAGGCTCGGCGCCGACCCGGTCCTGCGGCTGGCGCTGCTGGGCGACCGGCGCTGGCGGCGCTACGGCGTCACCGGCGACCTCGCCGACCTGGAGGTCGCCGTCGAGGTCATGCGGGAGGCGGCGCGGACCGCGCCGCGCGCCCATCCCGACCGCGCCAGGCTGCTGACCAACCTCGCGAACGCGCTGCTGCGGCAGGCCATCGTCACCGGCGGCGACCCCGCCGAGCCGATCGCCGCCGCGCGGGCCGCCCTGGCCGCCCATCGCGATCGGGACCCGGCCGCCGGCGCGCAGGCCCTGATGCTGCTCGGCCAGGCCCTCAAGCGGGACCTCACCATGGAGCGCGCCGGGGAGGCCATCGCGGCGCTGCGCGAGGCGGTGGGGGTGGGAGAGCGGCCGGCCTTCCGGGCGGAGGCGTACGCGTTGTTGTCAGAGGTGTTGCGCTGGCGCGCCACCCGGACGGACCCCCGCACACCCGGCCAGATGGACGCTCACTCAGACGCCTCTGCGGAAACCCACCCAGACGTCCACCAGAACGCGCATCCGGGCCTGCTGCACGGGCGGGCCGAGGGACAGGCGTCTGGAGACGCGGCTGGCCAGTCGGTTGGAGGGGCGGCTGAACGGTCGGCTGGCCGGGCGGCCGGCGGAGCGGCTGGACAGTCGGCTGAAGGGGCGGCTGGAGGGGCGCACGGGCGGGTGGCCGGGCGGGCCGAGAGGCGGGCGGCGGACCTGCACGACGCGGTGCTGGCCGCGCGCCAGGGTGCCGAGCTGGCCATGAAGGGCGGCGCGCGCGACCAGGCCCCCGTGCAGCGGGAGCTCTGCGCGGCGCTGCTGGCCCGCTTCGCGGCGCTGCGCGACCCACGTGACCTGACCGAGGCGCTGGTGCTGGCCAGAGACGTGATCGTGACCGTGGACACCGACGTGAACATGATGGCGGACGTGAACCTGAACGTGGCCGCGGAGACGGACGCGAACGCGGACGCGGGCCTGCTGGCCCGGCTCCGCGCCGTGCTCGACGATCCGGCCTCGCTTCCGCTGGACGAGCCGCTGGCCCAGGCCGCCACCGACCTGGCACTGCAGACGCGGGACGAGGACGTGACGCTCAAGCTGCTGCGCTACGCCGAACGGCAGGCCGCCTCGCCGGGCGACCATCTGCTGGGGGTGGCGCTGCGGCTGGCCGAGCTGGGGCGGTTCCGCACCGCCAACCGCGTGCTGGGCAGGGCGTCGGAGGCGTTCGACCGGGCGGGGCAGCGGTCGCGGACGGCGTACGCGCTGTCCAGGATGGGCGCCAACTACGAGAACCAGGCCGACCTGGGCAGGGCGCTGAAGGCGTACGGGCGCTCGGCCACCGTCTACAGCGAGCTGGGCGATCATCGCTCGGAGGCGCTCCAGCTCGGCAGCGTGGGTGTCATCCACCTGCGGGCCGGCGACCCCGCCAGCGCCGTCGAGCACCACCTGCGCGCCATCGCCCTGTGCGAGCGCGCCGGGCTCGCCGCGGAGGAGGCGTCCGCGCAGGGCCACGCGGCGGACGCCTATCTGGCCGCCGGGGACCCGGACGGGGCCGTCGGCTGCGCGGTGCGGGCCCGCGAGCTGTTCCTGGAGCTCGGCGAGACGGAGGAGGCCGCCGCCGCGCTCGTTCACGCCGCCAGGGCCGCCGTCGACCAGGGCGACCTCACGGCGTCGGGGGAGCGCATCGCCGCGTGCGCCATCGAGCTGGAGGCGGCGGGGGCGTGGGAGGAGGCGTGCCGCGCCCTTGACGCCCACGCCGTCCTGCTGGCCGAGCGGGGCCACCACGCGCAGGCCGCCTCGTGTGAGGCCCGGCTGGTGGAGATCATGCGGCGCAGGGGGCGGCGGCGCGAGCCCGCCGACGAGTGGTACCGCATCGCGCAGCGCCGCCGCGCCCGCGCGGACGCCGACGGCGCCCGTCAGGCCTTCGAGCTGGCCGAGCACGAGTACGAGTCCATCGGCCACCACGACGGCACCGGCTCGGTGCGCTACAACCTGGGCGCGCTCGCGTACGCGGAGGGGACGGCGCAGCGGGCACTGGAGGAGTTCGGGGTGGCGGGGGAGACGTTCGCCCGGTTGCGGGCGCCGGCCAAGGAGGCGGCGGCGCTGACCATGCGCGCCTGCTGCCTGACCGGTCTGGGCCGGCTCGACGAGGCCCTGGCCGACCTCGAACGGGCGCTGGAGCTCGCCGCCGCCGAGGGCGACCTCGAAGCCCTGCTCACCGCGACGCTCGGCCGCGCGGCACTGAACGTGGCGGCCGGGGAGCCGCAGGAGGCCGGAGAACGGCTGCGCGCCGCGCTCGGGCTGGCCGCCGGGGATCCGCTCAGGGAGGGCGTGGTCCGCGACCGGCTGGCGGGGCTGGCCGCACGCACCGGTGACACGGCCGCTCAGGTGGCGGCGCTGGAGCGGGCGACGGCCGCCTTCCGTGCGGCGGGCCAGGACCGGCTGGCCGCGTTCGCCTCCGTCAAGCTCGGTTTCGCGCTGGAGGAACGTGGCGAGTTCCGGCGGGCCAGGGCCGCGCTCGAACAGGGAATCGCCGGGCTCGAATCGGCGGGGCGGACGGAGGGGGCGCCGTTCGAGGTGGTCGCGGCCATGGCGGACGCCCTCGACGCGGAGGTCCTCGCCCGGCTGGCCGCCATCCAGCTCACGCTCGGCGACCTGACGCGCGGGCGGGCCACCCTCATCCAGGCGCTGACCACGTTCCGTGCCGTGGGCGCGGCCCGCCGGGACGAGGCGGACCGGCTGGAGCTCTGGTTGCGCCTGGCGGAGGCGGAGGCCCGCGGCGACCTCGGAGCGGCCCGCACCCTCGCCGAACAGGCCCTCACCGCCGTCGCGGACCGCCCGCCGATGGGCGCCGATCCGGACCGTTCGTACCTGCTGGGCCGGCTCTCCCGTTACTGCCGCGCCCTGGGCGACCTCGCCGCCGCCCGCGAACACGCCGCGCGCGGCTACGAGCTGCGCGACGGCCGGGTGATCGAGCATCTGCGCAACCTCGGCTCGGCCGACAGGGAGCTAGGCCGGACCGCCGACGCGATCGAGCACCTGGTCAAGGCCGTGGCCCTGGCCAGGGAGTCCGACACCGCACTGCCGATCCAGCTCGCCTCAGCCCTCGACGCGCTCGGCCTGAGCCTGGCCGACGAGGGCCGCTGGGCCGAGGCCGCCCGCGCGTACGAGGAAGGGCTGGTGCTGCTCACCGAGCCCGTCTGGCGGGCGCTCCGGGCGCCGCTCCTGGCCCACCGGGGGGCGCTCCACCTCAAGCTGGGCGAGCTGGAGGAGGCGGCGGCCCGCTACCGGGGGGCCATCTCGATCAAGGAGGAGCTCGGCGACCGCTCCGAGCTCGCCGCGAGCTACGCCGACCTGGGCCTGGCGCAGGCGTTGCGGGGCTCGGCCGCCGACGCCCTGCCGCTGGCCGAACGCGCACTGGACCTCGCCCGCGATCAGGATGACCGGCGCGGCGTCGTGCTCGGCCTCGTCCTGCTCGCCCACCTGCGGGACGCCGTACGGGCGGAGCCGTGCCTGGCCGAGGCGGTGGCCGTGGCCAGGGAGCTCGGGTTCGCGGCCGGGGAGGCCGTCGCGCTGAGCGGCCTCGGGGCGCTCGACGTCGCCGCCGCCTCCTACGCCCCGGCCCGGCGGCGGCTGACCACGGCCATCGAGCTGCTGGAGGAGCTGGGGCACGAGCTGGAGCTGCGGACGGCGTACCTGCTGCGGTCGGTGGCGGCGGAAGAGCTCGGGGACCTCGCGGGCGCGCTCGCCGACGCCGAACGCTCCGCCGAGCTCGAATACCTCGCGGGCACGCTCGCCGACACCGAACGCCCGGCCCAGCTCGAGTACCTCGCGGGCACGCTCGCCGACGCCGGACGCTCGGCCGCGCCCGCCCACGACCGGGCGATCAGGCTCGCCGTCCGGCTGGGGCGCGGGATGACGGCCTGGACCCACGCCGAACGCGCCAAGTCCCTGCTCCTGACCGCCCAGCTCGACGTCCACCGCCGCCCCGCCGTCACCACCCTGCGCCCGCACGGCCGCTCCGGCGCCACGTCCTTGCGGCTGGCCCCGGCCTCCCTCCGGCCCCGTTCGCGCTCCGCCGCCTTCCGCCTGCGCGGCTGGCCCGTGCCGGACGGGGTGCCGGCCGACCTCGTGCAGGAGGAGCAGCGGGGACTCGACGCCGTGCGCACCCTCATGACGGCCGCCCGCCACACCCGCGACCCGATCCAGGCGGCGGCGCTCATCGGCCGCGCCCGCGCCGCCCGGACCGGCGTCGAGGCGCTCTGGGACCGCGTCGAGCCTCTGGCCCCCGACCACGTGGCACTCCACCGCGGCACCCCGCCCGGCCGCTCCCGGCTGAACGCCCTGCTCACCCCCGTTTCGTCCGTTTCCGGGGGGACGATGACGCGGGGGCTGCTCGGCTTTCACGTCGGTGAGGAGGGCGTGACCGTGCTCGCCCACCGCACCGGCTGGCCCGAGCCGCGCGCCTTCCCCACCACCGTCGGCCACGACATCCTGGCCGCCTTCACCGAGACCATCGGCGGCGACCGGCCGGGCCTGCTCGACATCGCCGCCCGCCGCCACCGCCTCACGCTCTGGCGCCGCCTGGCCGACCTGCTGCTCCACGACGCACTCGAAGCCCTCGGCGACGACCTGGACCTGCTCCACCTCCTCCCGCACCAGGCACTGCACCGCGTCCCCCTGCACGCCCTCGCCCCCGGCGGCCGCCTCCTCCTCGAACGTTTCCCCGTCGCCTACGCCCCGTCCGCCGCCGCCCTCGACCGCCTGGCCCGGCGCGGCCCGGCGCGGGGCGGCCGATCGCTGGCACTCGGCTACACCCCGGACGCGGGCGAGCGCGCGGCCGTGGAGGGCACCGTCGAGGACGCCGCCGACCTGCTCGGCACCCGTCCCCGCACCGGTCAGGAGGCCACCGCCGGCCTGCTGCCGGGCGACTGGGACGTGGCCCACCTGTCCTGCCACGGCGTCTACGACCGGCAGGACCCGTTCGCCTCGGGTATCCGGCTGGCCGACGGCCTCCTCACGGCCAGGCAGCTCATGACCACGAACGTGCACGCCGCCCTCCTGGTCCTCAGCGCCTGCGAGAGCGGCCCGGCGGGCGGCAACGACGTGTCGGCCCTCGGCCAGGCCCTCCTGCACGCCGGTGTGCGGACCGCCCTGCTCACCCTCTGGCCGGTCTCGGCCGGCATCACCCGGTCGCTCATGCGTGACTTCCACACCAGGCTGCGCGCGGGCGAGGGACCGGCCCCGGCGCTGCGCGCGGCGGTGCTGGAGCTGCGCGAGCTCTACGGCTCGGCCGAGGCCGACCTGTGGGCCCCGTACGTGCTGGTCGGCCTCCCGCACGGCGGCTAGGGGCAGGGCGGCCGGGGCATTTCTCCGCGCGGCGGCTAGAGGTAGGAGCGGGCGGCGCTGACCAGGTCAGGCGTCGCCGCACCCGGGTCGATGGCCAGGGCGCCGTCCGGGGTGCGCTCGCGAACGTCCTGGTCGCGGATCGCGAACACCGCCGGAGCCACCCCCACGTCGCCATAACGCCCCGCGACGGCCTGCCCGATCGCCCGCCGCACGTCACCCACCACCTGCCGCGCCGTGTGGCCGGGCCCCGAGGCGGCGAGATAGCCCAGCATCCCGGCGAAGCGCAGCTCCACCTCGGCCGCCGGGCGCTGCTCCGGCAGCACGGGCCGGTCCAGCCAGAACACCTTGCCCACGAGGAACGCCTCGTAGCGCGCGCCCTCGTGGCCGAGCACCGACACCGTCCCGGCGAGCAACCGCCCGAACTCGGCCAGGTCCGCCTCGGGCGGCAGGTCCGTGGTGACGAACAGGGGCACGATCAGCGAGTCGAGCATTGGACTGTCCCTCCATGGGGAGTGGGCGAAAACCTCACCCACTCTCTCCTTCTCCATGTTGTTCTACCTGGGCTTCCCTTGATCTCTCCGAATCCGTGGGTCGCCGCTGAGCCAGATGGGAGACCGAGGGGAGACCGCCAGTTTGGGACGGCCCCCGTGTGCCGACCCCGCGAGGAACCAGGGCGGCAGTCGCCTCCGCTGCGGCGTGGGCCACCTCGGGCAGAATCGACACGTACAGGTCGCCTGTGATCCGGAGACTTGAGTGGCGCAACATGGCCGACGTGACCTTCAGATCGTTGCCGGCCGCGAGACTGAGCGTCGCCGCGCCATGCCGCAGGTCGTGCAATCGGATCGGTGGCAGGCCGGCCGCGAACGCCATCCGCTCGAAGTGCTCACTCACCCAGTCCGGCTTCAACGGGCTCCCGTCCTCCTGAGTGAAGATGCGCCCGCTGTCAGTCCAGGCCGCACCCCACGCGAGGCGCTCCTGCTTCTGAAGATGGTGATGGGTGCGAAGCACGGCCACCGTGCCCGTGTCGAGAGCCACCGCCGCCTCGGACGACTCTGTCTTCAAGTCGCCCTCCTTCACCTGCTTGCCGACGACCACGAGCTGCTTCACCACGCCCAGCAGCCCCTGGTCCAGGTCCGCGTCAACCCACCGGGTCCCGCACGCCTCACCGCGGCGCAGACCCCGGAACGCGATCAGGTGGTAGAGAGCGTACAGCCGGTCCTGAACAGCGAAGTCGAGGAACACGCCCAGATGAGCCGGCGTCCACACCATCACCGGCGACGGTCGCGGCGTGGACAACCAGACCTTGAACCTCTCCGGGGGCTTCCCCGTGGATGCAGCGCGTTCGGCGAGTAACCGCTGCTCGTATGCCGCCGAGAATGCCTCGACCCGAGGTGTGATCCACACCACGCCCCTGGTCTTCTTGCCGGCGTCGAGCTTGACCAGCTTGGCCGCGTTGAAGGTGACGAGGTGCTCTCGCTCGGCGGCAGAGAGCACAGTGCGGATGGTGGCGAGGACGCGCTGCTTGCTGACCGGCCCCGTGGGTCGCTTCCCTCGGACGGATCGGCGCACCTCGGGATCATCGGAGGCTCGCGCTGCCAGCAGTTCGGCGTTCTTCTCATCGATGCGAGAGAAGACCCGTTCGACGGTGGGCGCGAACAGGCGATCCATCCGGACCTCTTCAAGGACCTCGCGGATGTGCACGTCCCAGTGGGAGGTGTAGGTGAGCAAGGTGCTCTCGCGGATGTCCTTGAGCCTCGCCCGCCGCGCTCGCCAGGTCGTCCAGTACTCGCCGAACATCATCGACTGGAGCGGCTGGCCGGCCCGGTACTTCCGGTGGATCTCTTCGACCTCGGGCAGCGGCGCCTGCTTGCGATGGGCGGCCCGGACCATCTCCAAGATCTCCATGCGCGCCTCGTGCCCGTCCTGACCGGCGTCCGGGATGTCGAGCAGACGACCGGCCTGCGCATAGAACAGCTCCAAGTCGGTCTCGCTGGCGAACCCGCCGCACCGGAGGTAGATCCGCTTACCGTCTGGGCCGGCGGGTACGTCGGCTTTCCCGCACCACGACCCGTGGCCGGGGTTCCATGAGCCGTCCCTACGGCGTAACCGCGGGCACTTCTGGCTCAGTTCCTTGCCGTTCTCGTCGCGGCAGCGGCACCGCTTGAAGCCGTTCGCGTCCATCCTGAGCCCTCACACTCCGAAGTCCTTGACAGGGGGCCACGCCGCAAGCGGGCTCCTGAGCAGGGCTCGCACGCGGCTGACGGACACGTCGAGCTGGTCGCCGATGTCCCACTCGTCCTTGCCGTTCAGGTGCATATCCGTGGCGGTCTCGATCATTTCTCGGTGCTTTTTAACCGCCTCGTAGGTGAAGCGACACGAGGAACACCCACGGATCTGCTCGATCAGTTCAGCGGACCTCTTCTCGTCCAGTTCACCGCTGAGGAACTTCTGGAATGGCTGCCCGCCTGGGCCTGCGTGAGAACATATTTCTATCGGCTGGATTGTTTTCTCTCCCAGGACAGTGAAGAGAACGGCAGCCATTTCTAGCATCCCCTGAACGTCCTGCGGCGTAAGTTCTTCCTCCTCTGCGATCTCCTCGATAGTGGTGCCGGCGTCATGCCTCTCTTTCACGTGCCTCAGCTCCAGCTCGTAGCTTTCGCGCGCCTGGTTCTTGCGCTGGCGCAGGCCCCCCTGGGTCTCCGCGATGTCCTGCAAGACCTCGCGAAGTGTCTCCTCGTGGCGCTTCAGCCGGTCCAGGATCGGGTCGATCGCCTCCCAGTCGATCCGCCCTTCGCTGTCCCCGTACGCGAAGCGGTGCAGCCGCGCATACTGCCCGCCTCCCATGTGGGTCTCTACGGCGGCTTCGAGGCGCTTGCCGTAGTGGGCAAGCATGGCGTTGTTCTCTTCTTCACCCACGTCGGGAATCACGAACGACAGCAGGGCTGTGCTGGTGGTGTAAAAACTCGCGTCGGCCAAGTCGGCTTCATCGGTAATCACGTACTCGTGCTTTTTTCGCGAATCGTCAGGCGGAAGGAAGAGGGCCGGGAGCGGAATCTCAAGTGCTTGCGCGAGTGAAAGCAGTTCGTCAGTGTCGAACTTCCGGATGCGCTTGCCGTCCCAGCTACGCTCTGCGGCGCTCACGCTGGCCTTCGTCCAGGGCTTGTTCGTCCCTTCGCGCAGCCTCTTGCCGAGTTCTTCCTGTGTCCACCCGTGTTGCCGGCGCCAATACGTGAGGTTGTAGGCGACGACCTGGTTCATGGTCACGAAGTGCACCGGCAGGTTGCCCTCTATCTGCAGGTCGGGCGGGCGGTCTCGCGGTTCATCTTGGCGGGTCACGACAAGACTGTAGCCTCCCAGTCAACGGGAGTCCAGACTGGGGGTCTGTTCACAATTTGACCCCGGATCAGCTCTATGGCACGCTACTGCCGTGATCGAAGTGTCTGCCATACAACAGACCGAAGTCGGTCAGTCTTCTGACTCCGGTCCGCTGCGGCGCCTGCGCGCCGCCAGGACAAGTAAGCGGATGACGCTCCGCCAGACCGCCACGGCGGCCGGGATCGACCCCGCCCATCTGTCACGAGTCGAACGCGGGGAGAAGGGTCTCAGTCTGGAGTCCCTTCACCGCCTCGCGGTCGTCCTGGAGCTCCGCGAGATCGAGCTCCTTCTGCGCCCGTTCCTTCCTCGAAAGCAGCAGCAGGATGGCTAGGAACGCTCCACGAGGCATGTCCGAGGAGGAGCTTCGCGCCCTCCCCGTAAGCGTCCCCCTGGTAAAAGCAGGTCGGGCCCTGTTCATGGGCGAGACCAAGAGCCGTGACCTCGCCCGCGCTGGAGAGTTCCCCATCGAGGTCCTGACCCACGGCAACCGGTCGGTATGCCGCAAGGTCGACCTGATCGCCTACCTGCGGCTCGACCTGGCCTCCGCCGACGCGAACGACGCCACGAGTCTCACGGCCTGATTCACGGGATCCCAACCAAGACCCCACGAAACCCCTCGCAGCGAGATCCACAACGAGCAGATGCGGGGGACCCCGTGAAGAACTCCAAGAGCAGGAAGCGCGCCTTTCCTAGGGCGTTCGCATCGCACTTCTACCCCACCGCACAGAGGCGGCAGCACTGGATCACGTTCCTGTGCCCGATCTGCGGTGGATCGCACTTCGGCCGTTCGGCCACTGAGTTCCAAGACGGTCCGCGCCGGGCGGGATGTGGCCGCAAGGTCTGGGTCAAGATCGCTCGGCGGTATCGCGGCCAGCAGACAGAGGAGGCAGCCTGATGGACAGCACGATCGCCTGGGTCCACTGGCTGTGGAAGACGCACAACTTCGCCCTGTTCGCCGCCGACCACCCCGGCAACGCGGAGTGCGTCGGGGCCCACCACCCCGACGCACCCTGCGACGGCAGCAGGGGTAAACACCCGTGCGGCAAGTGGTCCCGCGACGCCACCCGCGACCCCGCCAGGTTGCGGACGATGTTCTCGCGCGGACTCCGCAACGTGGCCATCCCGTGCAAGACGAACAACCTGCTGGTGGTCGACGAGGACGAACCGGGAGCCTTCACCGCCTACGCCACGAACGCAGGTCAGGAGATAGCGCCCACCTTCGCGGTCGCAACCGCCAAGGGCACCCACTGGTATTGGCGCCCTCCCGAGGGCGTCGAGCTCGGCAACGGCGTCGGCGCGCTCAAGGGTCTCGGCATCGACGTGCGCGGCTCACGCGGACTCGGCGGGTACGTCATCGGCCCCGGCAGCGTCCACGAGACCGGGATCATCTACCAGCCCGTCGACCCGAGCGCGCCAATCCTGCCCGCGCCGGCCTGGCTCGTTGGGGCACTCCAGGCACGGCCCCAACCCGCAGTGCGTACGGACCGCCGCGCCGTCCCGGTCAAGGGAGGCGGCAAGCCATACCGCGTGCTGACCAGCCTGGTTCAGACCGTCCTCGACGCGACTGTGCCCACACCGAACACCAAGGGAGACCGGAACAGCCGCCTGTTCTGGGCTGCCTGCCGGATGTACGAACACGCGAACCGCGGCCTTTTCGAGGCGACTGCTGGACGCACCGCACTACTGGAAGCCGCACGACGTAAGGGCATCAGCGACGGCGCCGCCGAAGCAACCCTCGACAGCGCGGCACGTAACGCTGGGGGGCGTTGGTGAGCGAGGCCGACGACATCGTCAAGGAAGCCGGAGTCGGCAAGAACGAAAGGGGACCATCGCAGGCATCCCAGCTCGTGATGTTAGCGAAGGAGCGTTTCGACCTGTTCATGAGCGAGGACGGTCGCCCGTACGCGGTGAAGCAGAAGGGGCCGAACATCGCGCTGCCGTTGCGCGGCAAGGCGGGCCTACGCTCGCAGCTCGCGCGTATCTACACCGAGGACCACAGCGGGAACGTGCCATCACAGTCGGCGCTGGCCGACTGCATGACGGTCCTGGAGGGCATCGCCGCCAACGCTGAACCGCGCGTGCCGCATCTCCGCGTCGCCAGGTTCGATGGGCGGATCGTGGTGGACCTGGGCACTTCGGACGGCGCCTGCGTCATCATCGGGCCGGAGGGATGGACGCGCGAGTCGCGCTCACCTGTCCTGTTCCGTCGATCAGGGGCCATGAAGCCGCTTCCCGTTCCGATCCGAGACGGGGACGGGCTCGGCAGGCTGCAGGGCATGCTCAACACCACGACGGAAGGCTTTCGCCTGCTGGTCGCCTGGCTGATCTCGACGTTCATCCCCGATCTCCCGCATCCGATCCTGACCTTCCGTGGCGAGCAGGGCACCGGAAAGTCCAAGGCCGCACAGATGGTCATCGGGATCATCGACCCGTCCGGCGCTCCCAAGCGGACTGCGCCCCGAGACCTCAAGGGGTGGGCGGTCCAAGCCTTCAACTCATGGGCGCTGTGCCTGGACAACGTGTCCATTATCCCGGACTGGCTGAGCGACGCCCTGTGTCGCGCGGTCACCGGCGACGGCATGGTCGACCGGGCGCTGTACTCCGACGATGACGTCGTGGTGCTGGAGTTCCGGCGAGTGCTCGCGATAACCACCATCGACGCCGGAGCCCTCGCGGGCGACCTCGCCGAGCGGCTCCTGGTGGTCGAGTTGAACCTGATTCTCGACAGTGAGCGGCGCGAGGAAGCCGAGTTGGACAAGGCGTACGCCGACTCTCACGCTGCCATCCTCGCGTCGCTGTTCGACCTGCTGGCGCACGTATTGAAGGTGCTGCCGGACGTCGTTCTCGCGCAGCGCCCCAGGATGGCGGACTTCGCGCGCATCCTCGCCGCAGTTGATCAGGTCAACGGCTGGCACACGTTCCGGTCGTACACGGCCAGTGCCCGCAACGCCGTGTCGGACATCCTCGAAGGCGAGCCGTTCACTCAGGCGGTCGTGGCGCTGGTTGACGCGGCAGCCGGGGGCGTGGTCAACCTGACGGCGCAGCAGATCCTCGACGCCGTCAAGACGCCGGAGAAGCTACCTCGCAAGTGGCCGAAGGACTCCACCCGCGCGGCCGGTCAGATCAAGCGGCATGCGCCCGCGCTCCGCACGATCGGCATCGACGTTGACGATAGCCAGAGGCAGCCGGACGGCAACCGATCGCGCCTCTACAAGCTGAAGGCATCAGAGAGTAGGCGCAACGGAGCACCCGGAGCGCCCACAGCACCCGGAGGCGGCTCCCACCAGCAGGAACGTCCGGGTGCTAGCGATGCCCACAGCACCCGGACAGCACCCGCACAGCACCCGCAAGCACCCGCTCCGGGTGCTCCGGGTGCTGGACCGGGTGCTGTGAATTCCACAGCACCCGGAGGCCAAACCCGCCTTGACCAGCAAGAACAGGGCCTTTCGGGTGCTCCGGGTGCTCCGGGTGCTGAAATGCGCCTTCTCTCTACTGTCGTCGCCGAAAACGGCACCTGCGCCCGCTGCGGCGAGCCCTGCCATCGCTTCGGCGAAGGGGGCAACCGCTGGTGCCCGGTCTGCCAGACCAGCGCCGCCTAGAACCGTCCAATCGCAGAAGCGATCGCTAAGCGATCGGGACCCGAGGAGAACTGATCCTCTTGAGCGCGAACCAGATCCCGCACTTCGGCCCCAAGTACGACGACATGCCTGGCCAGCCCCGCGAGCACTCTTGCCCGACCTGTTGGAAGAACGGCGGCCCGGGTCACCACCTGGACCACCTCATCGAGCAACAGGTCGTCCTGCGCGCTCGCGCCCAGCTCGAACCGCCCGCGATCACCGACCGGTCGGTGATCGAGTACCTCACCACCAACCCGTTCACCGAGATGGAGTCCGCATGACCCCCACACCGGCCTCACTGACCGATTCCCTGCTCGACCTCGGAGGAGGCTTCTCCGAGACCGTCCTCCCGCCGAATGTCCCGCTCGGCAACTACATCACCCAGCAGGCCAAGCGGATCGCCGACCGGATCCGCACCGACGACCCGCGACTCGCCTCCTTCGCCGGCCAGACCGACCCCACCGGCTACGTGTGGTTCTCCTGCTACACGTTCGGGTTCTTCACGGAGGCCATGAACGACTCGTGGTCCTTCGAGCGCTGGTTCACGGCCCTCGCAGCGGAGGCCGCCCGGCTGGAGCCCCTGTCGGAGGAGTACTTCGCCGAAGTGGCCGCCGCGCGCCAGCAGGTCGACCAGATGGCGAGGCAGGGATTCACCTGCCAGGCCCGCCCCGGCGGCGGACTCATCTTCACCAAGGACGAGGAGGCGACCACATGACGGCCCTCGTCAAGGACCTCGCGCCTGGGTGGCTGGTCATCGCCTCCGTGTGCGACTGCCCGCACGTCGCCATCACGATCATGCACACCAGCGCGTGCGACCCCAACGGCAGCGCCGAAGCCGACGGCGACGAGATCGTCCTCACCGGACCCGGGTGGCGCGACCTCATCGAGCCGGCCGCCCGCGCCCTGGCCGCCCGCACTGGACTCCGCATCTCCGCGATGTGCACGACCGTCATGGTCAAAGCCGACCAGGACAA
The DNA here is from genome assembly GCF_053592075.1 of Nonomuraea sp. NPDC002799. Classification (NCBI taxonomy): domain Bacteria; kingdom Bacillati; phylum Actinomycetota; class Actinomycetes; order Streptosporangiales; family Streptosporangiaceae; genus Nonomuraea; species Nonomuraea sp. NPDC002799. Next base: position 165,489 of record NZ_JBSFVA010000012.1, on the reverse strand, counting down.
GACCGCCATCTCCAACGAGGCGACCGACCTCATCTACGCCATGGCCGAGACGACCATCACCCCGTGAACAGCACAACGCCCGCCCCTGGGTCTAGCAGGGGCGGGCACCCCCCAACCTTCCCACGACAACCGAGAGGGTCAGGATGACCACCCCGATCACCACAACGTTCCGCGACTTCGCCGCCGGCATAGTCGCCCGCAACGACGAGAACCTCTGCGACTACGGCCCCGAAGAGCAGACCGCCAAGGCCGTCAAAGCGCTGGAGAAGTTCCACGCACACACCCCAATCGAGCCCGCCCCGCCCGGCCTCATGATCGACCTGTTCGGATTCGGATCAGCCGCCATCCACTTCGTGAGCGCAGAGGAGCGCTACATGCTGCTGTCCGAGCTCGGCGCCGAGCTCGGAGTGCCCATCTGGGAGGCGACCAAGTGGGTCCGCCAGCAGTACCTGTACGCACTGGAGGACCAGCGCGGACTCGACGAGGAACGCGGCGACGGGCGCTTCGGCTGGGAGTGCCTGCGCGACTACCTCGACCTCGAACTCTGGTGCGTCACAGACAACCCCGAGGTCAAACCGGACGCCAAAGCAGGCCGCCACGTCGATTACGGCGAGTGGCTCATCTCCGTCGACCGCCTCATGGTGTTCATTCTCGACTCCCCATGGGGCAAGGTCTTCATGGACAACACATCGGACATCATGCGGATCGGCATGCAGAAGTTCATGGGCGAGGGCGTCCTGAGCGACGTCCCCGTCTACCGCTCGGACGGCAACCCCGCCCTCCACGACGACGGCACCCCGATGACCGCCCGCGACATCTGGCGCACGCCCCTCACTGAGAAGGAGGCGCGCGAGAAGGCTCGCCGCGGCCCCAACATCCCGCTGGACGAGCAGGAGGACGACGAATGACCGTCCTCCCGTTCCGGAAGCCGGACCCCGGACCCCACATCGAGCCGTGCCGGCTGTGCGCCGAGCAGGGCCGCACGTTCGAGATGAGCGGCTTCCCCATCTTCAAGCGCCTGCTGCCCGGCGGCCTGCAGTCGTGCATCCTCTGCGACGGAACCACCATGCCGGACTACCGCCTGATCTGAGCCGTCACGGTGACGGGCTCACCTGGCAGAGGGTCACGGTGACCCTCTGCCGGGGCAGAATTCCGCACTCGGATTCCGCACTGAGGTCCCCAGTCACAGACCTCCCAGACGAAGGGCAGTCGGCCGGATTGCAACCGTCGCCCTGAAGATCGCAAGTGTCAGCTTGACCCTCGCGCACGGACATCTTGTCCGTGCGCCAAAGCTGGACGTACAGAACGACCGGCCAGGTTCACCATGTGGTGAACCTGGCCGACCTGCATCATCTCCACGACCGGGGGACCGACCGATGATCGTCACCTGCGAACTGTGCTCCGCCGAAGTCGCGGACCTGGCCAACGTCTGCTCACGCTGCGCCCACGGCCTGCGCCTCGACCTCGCCGCCATCCCAGAACTGGACCACGAACTCGACGTCACGGCGTACGGGCAGGCCCGCATGGTCTTCGGCAACGCGGGCGGCGGACGCAGCGCGGACGAGCCGCTGCCGCTCAACCTCGGAGCCGACGCCCGGGGCCGCGCACTCAAAGCCGTGCTCGCCTCCTGGTGCGCGCTCATCGCCGACCAGCGTGGCGTGCCCGCACCGCTCGACGGGTTGCCGACCATGAGCAGGTGGATGCTCGGGCACGTCGAATGGCTCCGCCACCACCAGGCCGGCGCAGACGCCGTAGTCGAGATCAGAGATGCCGTGAGAGATGTCCGCCGCGCGATCGACAGGCCAAGCGAGCGTGTGTTCGCCGGAACCTGCGGAACCTGCGGCGGCTCGCTGTACGCAAGCCAAAGCGCCAGAGACGCAGCGTGCCGCGTCTGCCTCGGACCCAAGGGCGAGCCCGTGTCCTACAACGTGTCAGCCCGCCGCAGCTCCATGCTCGCGTCCATGGCCGACATGCACATGGCCCCGCCCGAGGCGGCGTTCGCGTTGTCCACCCTCATCGGCCCGATCCGCGCCGACCTGATTCGGACATGGGCGGCCAGGGACAAGCTGTTCCCGGCCTCCGTGGATGAACAGGGCCGCAACCTGTACCGGCTCGGCGACATCGCCAAGCTCATGGTTCCGGCCAAGCAAGCCGTCTAGTTGCGGCTACAACAAACAGGTGACATGCTGTTACCGGATAGCGTCGCAAGAGTCGTCGAAAGGCCCCAGATCCCCCGAGCTGGGGCCTTTCGCATGTCCACCCCAACGACTCCGGGCGGATGGTCAGGACTGCACGCCGCCGTCCGCCCGGTCAGCTTGGGGGTGCTCGCTCATGGTGCGCAGCAGGCACAGAGTGGGCCGCCCCTACCGCACCGCACGCAAGCGGATGTTCGAGATCTACGGGGACATCTGCCACCTGTGCGGACACAACGGAGCAGGCGAGGCTGACCACCTGGTCCCCATCAGCCTCGACGCAGACCAGCCCATCGACCCGCACACGATGCGCCCAGCGCACGGAGCCAACGCACCCTGCCCCGTCTGCCTGCGCCTGTGCAACACAGAGCGCGGCAACCGGCCACTGGCCAAGCCCAAGACCAGCACATCACGTGATTGGTACGCAGGACCGCAGACATAACCGCAGGTCAGAGCGTCGGCGACGTTTCCGCAGGTCAGAGACTTTTAACCAGAGGGCTGGGTGACCCCTTGACATCGCTCCCTTTTTTTCTCCCCCCGGAGCGATCTCCAAGCGGATGATCTTGTGGAGGTGGGTGTGGGACCGGTCGAGAAGGCCGTCCGTGACGACGTCGAGGAGCTCGGCGACCTCGTGGGCGTGGAGCCGTCGCTGTCTGAGATGGCCTACAAGCTCGCTGAGCAGGTCGACGCCGGCGGAGGTGAGGACGGAAAGCTCCTGCCGCAACTGAGCCGGGAGCTTCGCGCGACGCTCGCGCAGTTGCTGGCGGCACGGGTGCCCGAGGAGGACGATGACGACCTCGGAGACCTGGACACCCCCGAGTGAGTTCGCTGAGCAGTGCCTGGAGTTGTACGGCCTGGCCTGTCCGCCGCTGTGGGGTACGCCGCGGCGGCCGGAGTACCCGAGCCTGGGCCCGAAGGCGTGGAAGGTCATGGAGCGGCTCGGCTATCCGCCGATGCCGTGGCAGAAGTACGTGCTCGACGTCGGTCTGGAGATCGACCCGGCGACGGGCCTGTTCGTGCACCGCGAGGTCGGGCTGTCGGTGCCGCGCCAGCAGGGCAAGACGCAGCAGATCCTCGGGCTGATGGTGCACCGGGTGGCCGCCTGGACACGGCAGAACGTCGTCTACGCGGCGCAGACGCGCGGCATGGCGCGGCAGCGCTGGGAGGACGAGTTCCTGGCCACGCTGGACGACTCCTCCCTCGCCGGGAAGTACAGAACCCGGAAGAGCAACGGCAACGAGGCCATCATCTGGTCCAAGACCCGATCCAAGCTCGGCATCACCGCGAACACGGAGAAAGCCGGTCACGGACCCCCCTTGGACCTGGGCGTGATCGATGAGGCGTTCGCGCACGAGGATGACCGGCTGGAGCAGGCGTTCTCCCCGGCGATGCTGACCCGCGACAAGGCGCAGCTCTGGTGGGCGAGCGCGGGCGGCACGGAAAAGAGCCTGTGGCTCAACAAGAAGCGCGAGAATGGCCGCGAGCTCATCATGGAGCTGTGGCGGCTCGGGATCCGGCGCCGCATCGCCTATTTTGAGTGGTTCGCGCCTGACGAGCTGCCACGTGACGCCCCGGCGACATGGCGCCTGTGCCTGCCGGCGCTGGGCTTCACCGTCAGCGAGGACACGGTCCGCGCGGAACTGGAGAAGCTCGACCCGGCGGAGTTCGACCGGGCCTACCTGAACCGCACCCGCAAGCAGGTGCCGCCGCCGGACCCGAACATCCCGGTGAAGGCGTGGCGGACCGTGGCCGACGCGAAGTCGAAGCCGGGCGCCAGCGTGGCGTTCGCGGTCGACGTCTCGCACGACAGGGAGTGGTCGTCCATATCGATCGCCTCTGTGCGGGGCGACGGGCGGGTGCACCTTGAGCTGGTGGATCGCCGATCGGGGACCGACTGGGTGGTGCCCGCCGTCGTGCAGCTTCGGAAGCTGTGGAAGCCGGTGGTGGTCGCCATCGCCTCGACGGGGTCGCCGGCCGGGTCCCTGATCGACGACTTGACTGCGGCCGGTGTGAAGGTGCCCGAGGACAAAGAGCGTCCCCAGCGCGGCGATCTGGCCATCCTGCGGACGAACGACATCGTCGAGGCGTGCGGCCAGATGGCGGACGCGATCAAGCAGGGTACGGCGGTGCACAGCGACCAGCCGGAGCTCACCGCGGCTGTCAACGGGGCACGTACGCGCCCCTCCGGGGATGCGTGGTCGCTGGACCGGCGCAAGTCGCTGACGGACGTGTCGCCGTTCTACGCGGCGACGCTGGCACGGTGGGCGCTGCTGGTCTGGGGCCCGCTGGTGGAAGGCGACTACGACGTGGCCGCGACATTCGGCTGATGAGGGTTCACGAGGGGAGGGTGATGGGCGTCTGGTCGAGACTGCGGGGCGTGTTCGCGCGCGAGGCGCAGATCACCTCCCCTGAAGAGCTGCTCGCCGCTCAACGCGGCCTGCGGACCGGCAACGGTGTCGCGGTCAACAACGAGTCGGCGTTGCGGCACAGCGCGGTGTGGGCGTGCCTGCGGCTCCGCGCCGACCTCGTCTCCACGATGCCGGTCGACTACTACCGCCGCATCGCCGGCGTCCAGGTCGAAGTTGCGAAGCCGCCGGTGCTGGTCAGCCCAGGCGGGCAGCGCGTGGGCATGCAGGAGTGGCTCTACAGCTCCCAGGTGGACCTGGACCGGGCCGGGAATGTGTTCGGCGTCATCTCCGAGCGCTCCGGCGTGCCTGGCCCTGACGGTCGCGGCCTGCCTGCCCGGATCGACCTGGTGGCGCTCTCGGATGTGACGGTCCGCGCGAAGGGCTCCGAGATCACCGAGGTCCGCATCGCCGGGAAGAAGTACGAGCCGTGGGAGATCTGGCATGAGCGTCAGTACACGGTCGCCGGCCTGCCGCTGGGGCTCTCCCCGGTGGCTTACGCGGCCTGGTCCATCCAGGAGTCGCTGAACGCGCAGCAGTTCGCCCGCGACTGGTTCGGCGGCGGCGCGATCCCGCTGGCTGAGCTGAGGAACACCGCCGTGGAGATCAACGGCGAAGAAGCGAAGATCGCCAAAGAGCGCTTCAAGGCGGCCATTGCCACGGGCGACCTGTTCGTCCACGGCAAGGACTGGGAGTACAAACCCATCCAGGCCGTGGCGCAGCAAACGTCGTTCATCGAGGCCCGCCAGTTCGGGCTGACCGACATCGCGAGGTTCTTCGGCTGCCCGTCCGACCTGATCGACGCCATCGTGTCGACCGGTCACATCACCTACGCCAGCATCACGCAGCGGAACCTGCAGTTCCTGACGCTGCATCTCGGGCCGGCCGTGTCCAGGCGCGAGGACGCGATCACCCGTGGCCTGGTGCCCGGCCCTCGGTACGTGAAGCTGAACAGGTCCGCGCTGCTCGCGATGGACCCCGAGGCTCGCGCTCGCACCATCCAGACGCGTATCGACGCGCGTACTCTCGCCCCGTCCGAGGCGCGAGAGCTGGAGGACCTGCCGCCGTTCACGCCGGGCCAGCTCGCCGAGTTCGACCGGCTGTTCGGCGTCCCTCGCACGCAACCCACCACCGCCACGGGAGCGACACCATGACCGCAACGTCTCGCGCCGCCGCAGCGGCGGCTCGTGGCCAGCATGTGCGGCAGCGCGCCGACCGGCCCTCGCAGCGGCGCTGCGCCGAGCATGCCGCCTCGCGCGCGGTCGCCCGGGTGTCGGCATCGATCGAACTGCGCGCGGCCGGTGACGGCTCCCTGATGGAGTTCGCCGGGTACGCCACGGTGTACGAGCGCGGTTATGAGATGTGGGACTACTACGGCCCGTACACGGAGATCGTGTCCGCCGGGGCCGGCGCGGACTCGCTCGCACGGACAGACCTGGATGTGCCTTTGGTGCTGGGGCACGACCAGCTTCGCAGGCTGGCCCGGACCACGACCGGGACTCTGGAGCTTGCGGAGGACGACAACGGCCTGTCCGTGCGAGCGCCCAGCCTCGACCCGGCTGACTATGACGTGGCCTACATCGCGCCCAAGCTGAGGGCGGGCCTCGTCGATGAGATGTCGTTCGCGTTCCGCATCACCGCTGGCCAATGGTCGCCGGACTACACCGAGTACCGGATCAGCCGCTACGACATCCACCGCGGCGACGTGGCGATCGTCGGCTACGGCGCCAACCCGGCGACCGAGGCGGCGCTTCGTGCGCCCGCCGCACCGTCGAACCGGGCACGCGCGCTGCTGGAAATCGCCCTCGCCCGCTGAGCCCGGGGACATCCTGTCCCTACCCCTTCGACTTCCCGCCCTCGCGGCGGGTCTTGCCCTGCGCTCTGCGCGCACGAGCCCGTCCGGCGCACCGCCTCGGATGGCCGTCCGACCTGGACCGGGGCGTCATGAATCCCATCACGAACAAGGAGATCGAGCACATGACGCTCGCTGATCTGATCGCGCAGGCGCGAGAGGCGCTGAACACCGCGATCACCGCCCGCCAGCAGGAGCAGGACGCGCTGGTCGCGCTGCGCTCCGACTCGGACCTGACCGAGGAGGCAGTAGCGGCCCGGGTCGCCACCCGCGACGCCGCCGACACCGAGGTCACCCGCCGCCAGACCGCCCTCGAAAGCCTCGAAGCCGAGCAGGCCCGCGAGGACGAGATCGCCGCCCTCTCCCAGCGGGTCACCCCGACCGGTGTCCGGGCGCCCGCCTACGACCGGGTCGGACGGGTCGGCGCCGAAGAGCGCACCTACCGGCCCGACCTGGACCAGCGCGGCGGGGCGTTCCAGCGCGACGTCGCCGCGGCGTTCCTGGGCGACTACGAGGCGCGTGACCGGCTGGCCCGGCACATGCAGGAGGAGCGCACCGAGCGCGGCGACCAGATGCGCGCGGTCGGCACCGGCGCGTTCGGCGGCTTGGTGATCCCGCAGTACTTGACCGACATGTACGCGCCGCTGGCTCGGGCCAACCGCCCGTTCGCCGACGCCTGCCGCCGGCACGTCCTGCCCGCGCAGGGCATGACGGTGGAAATCTCGCGGATCACGACCGGGTCGAGCGTCGACAACCAGTCGGCGGAGAACGCGGCTGTCGCCGAGCAGGACATGGACGACACCGCACTGTCGATCCCCGTGCGCACCGCCGCCGGTCAGCAGACCGCGTCCCGGCAGTCGATCGAGCGCGGGCAGGGCGTGGAGGACGTCATCCTCGACGACCTGTTCCGTGCCTACGGCTCTCGCCTGGACACCACCATGCTCAACGTCGCCACGGTCGGGCTGTCGGCGGTCGCCACCGCCGTCGCCTACACCGACGCCTCGCCGACCACCGCCGAGCTGTACCCGAAGGTGATCGAGGGCCTGGCCGGCGTCGAGGGGGCCCTGCTGGACCAGGCGTCCGGCGACAACCTGGCCGTCATGCATTCGCGCCGCTGGTACTGGATGCAGAACGCGATGGGCACCTCCTACCCGCTGATCACTCAGCCGGGTGTGGTGGCGCAGACGCTCGGCACGAACTACGCCGAAGCGTACGGCCGGGGGGTGCGAGGCATCCTGCCCAACGGCACGCCCGTCATCGTCGACAACAACATCGCGGTGAACGCCGGCGCAGGCACGAACGAGGACGAGATCTACCTGGTGGACCGGCAGGAATGCCACCTGTGGGAAGACCCGGACGCCCCCGTGTACATCCGCGCCGAGCAGCCCAAGGCCGCGAACTTGGGCGTCCTGCTGGTCGTGTACGGCTACTACGCCTTCACCTTCCAGCGGCAGCCGCACGTCCGCAAGATCGGCGGCACCGGCCTGATCACCCCGACCTTCACCGGCGCCTAACCCGCTCGTGCTGGGGGCCCGACTCGCGGCGGGCCCCCAGCGCCCTTTACGCAACGGAGGGGCACCCCCTATGTCCTGTGTGCAGTGCGCCCCTGTGGAGCCTTCCGGTTGCGACTGGTGCGACGACGGCGACAAGGCGGGGAGCGGCCTGTACCGGTGCGCCTGTCAGCGCCCCTGCTGGAACCCGGACTGCCGAGCGAACCGGCTGGCGAGAGAGGAACCCATGAACGAACCGCAGACCGAAGACCCGATGATCGCCGCCCTCCTGCGCGAGCGGGACGGCTATGTCCTGCGCGACATGGCCGACCGGGTCGCCCAGGTCGACGAGCAGCTCTCGCTGCGCGGCTACACGCCGCCCGACGACGCTCCCCGCCCGGGCGCAGCCCCGGAGCGTGCGACGCCACCTCGTGGCCGACGCTCGCCGCGCAAGGACACCACGTGAGAGAGCCATGCCCACGCTTCTCGGCTTCCAGCACATCCCCTCGGGCGGCGACAACACCAACACGCTGACCTCCAGCGCGTTCACGCCCTCGAACGGGGATGTGATCGTGACGGCGGCGACCACGTGGGACACCAGCTCGACGATGGCGGCCCCGACCGGCGGCGGCCAGACCTACACCCCGCAAAAGGTGATCAGCCCCGGGGGTTTTCGCCCCTGGTGCTCGCTCTACACGGCGGTCATCGCAGGCTCGCCCGGGTCGATGCAGATCAGCTCGGCGCACGTGGGCCCGGCCAGCCGCCACAACTTCGCGGTGTGGCGGTGGAGCGCGGCGCAACTGGCGGCCACGCCGGCGCTCAACAGCCCGGACAACAACTCGGGCCCATCGGCGCCGAGCTCGTCGCTGACGACGACCGCACCCGGCAGCGTCATCTGCGCGGTGTGCGTCGACTGGCAGGCCCGCAACCCGTCGACCCGGGTGTACCTGTCGGCGGCGGACGTGACCGAGGACGGGCTGTTCGACGGCTCCGGCAGCGCCTCGTCGGTGGCCTACTTCTGGCACCAGTCCGTAGCCTCCCCGGGCGCGACGGCGGTCGGGCTGAGCACGCCGAACAACATGAACTGGGCCTTGGGCGCCGTCGAGATCCAGGCGGCGGCAAGCGCCCCGGAGCGGGCGCCACTTCGCCTCAACCAGTACGGCGGATTCTTCTAGGAAGGATGATCAATGGCTCGATATGCCGCGCAGGTCGAATCGTCGGCCGCGCTCGCGGTGGACACCGGATTCGCCTGGCTGATGGCGTCTGCGTCTGCCGGCTACATGCTGCGCCGGGTGACGATCGGCTGTGTCGCGGGCGCGGGCGTGCCCACCTCGCAGCAGGTGGTCGTCGGCATCAACCGGGTGACCACGGCCGGCACGACGCCCACCGCGGGCATGACGCCGGGCAAGCTGAACCCGAACACCGCGGCGTCCAGTGCGGTCTGGAACACCGCCTACTCGGCGGCGCCGACGAACTCGGCAGCGGATCAGTGGCGGATCCCGTTCAACACGCAAAGCTCGGCGGACCTGCCGTGGGAGCTGCTGGAGGAGTGGTCGGTCACGCTCGGCACCGCGAACGGGCTGGCATTCATCAACCGGGACAACGCGCTCCCGGCCTCGCACAAGTACGTGCTGTCCGTCGAGTGGGAGGAGTAAGGCGTGGCGTTCGCTGATCAGGTCGCCCTGGCGGGAGACCCGGTGTTCCGGTCCAAGGTGCGGATGGCGACCGTCACGGCTGCCGTGCTGGTCGCCGGGGAAGCGCAGGAAGCGCTGTCCGTCGAGGCGTACCAAAAGCGGCAGGTCCTGGCCAACCGGGTGCTCACCGCCGCCGGATACGGCGAGCGCGGCGAAGTCCTGGACATGTTCGCGTGGGCGGTCGCCCAGAACGCCGCGATCACCGCCGCCAGCTCGGACTCCGACATCCAGTTCACCATCAACAGCGTGTGGTCGGACTGCGCTGGCGTGCACGTGCTCGACTGAGGGGGGCTGAATGGCGCGGCGCTGGCGCAACCCCCGGGCTCGTCGAGGCGGGTTCTTCGAGCCGCCCCGGCTCGCCCCCGTCCCTCAAGCTCCGCCGTTTCCGCCCCGCCTGGTCCGACTTCGGCCGCGCATGCGGTTGGCCGCGACCGGCCAGGGCCGGGTCTTCAGCCCTGCGTGGCGGGTGGACACCCCGGCGCCGTCGGCGTGGATCCCGTCGCCGGTAGCCGCCTCGCGCCCGACCCTGCTGCGACCGGTCAGGGGCAAGTTCACGCCCTGCCCGCCCACTCAGTCGAGTCCCGGATCGCCCTGGCGCCGCCGGCCGGCGCGCGGCCTGCCGAGACGGCGCGGCCGATTCGACTTCACCCCGGCCACCCAGCCGCCGCCGCCCCGTCCAGGCCGCCGCCGAGCGGCCCTGCCGGTCGTCCGACGCGGGACCCTGGTCGAGCCGACCTGGCCACCCGCTGCCCCGCCCCCACCTCCGGCGTACACGCCGCGCGTCGCCAAGGGCCGCCGCGGCGTTCCGGCGTTGCGGCTCCACGGGCGGATGATGCCCGGCTGGATGGACCTCACCGTGATGCCGGTCGTGGACGGCGCCGCCGTGCTGGCCTCCACGTCACATCCGATCGCCACCATGACCACAACCTCCAGCGCGCACGCCTGGCTGGCGAGCTCGGACACCCCTACAGCGAGCATCGGAGGTGACGAATGACCACGTACGCGTTCGGCGCGGCAGCGCGCCTTTCGACTCAGGTCCGGGTTTCCGGCGTACTGACGAGCCCGGCTTCGATCGCCCTGACGATCCTGCTGCCCGACGGGAGCACAGCGGGACCGATCACGCCCGACAACGACGGCACCGGCCTGTTCCACCACGACTTCACCTCGGCGCAGACAGGGCGGCACGTCGCCCGGTGGGTGACCGTCGCCCCAGACGGGGCCGACGAAGAGCCGTTCGACGTCGCCGCGCTGTGGGCAGAGGCCGGTGTCTTCTCGCTGACCGCAGCAAAGAAGCACCTCAACATCGACCTGGACGACCACGACGACGACGAGGAACTCCAGAGCTTCATCCGCGCTGTGACGGGGGTCTGCGAGCGGTACGTGGGCGCGCTGGTGCGAGCCGCGTACGTCGAGAAGCATGTCGGCGGGTACGCGCTGGTCCTGGCCCGCCCGCCCGTACTGTCCCTCACGTCCGTGACGGCGGTGGGCGCCGGAGGCGTTGACCAGAACGTCGCAGAACTGCACCTCGATGGGGAGTCGGGCATCGTCCGCCGATTGGACGGCGGACGGATGATCGGCCCCTTCCAGGTGGCCTACGTGGCCGGCCGGACGAGCATCCCGGCGAACGCCGACCTGGCAGGGAAGATCATCCTTCAACACATGTGGGAGACGCAGCGCGGCCAGATGAGCGGCGTGCGCGTCGGCGGCGCGGATGAGGTGTGGGACCCCCGGATGGGGTATTCGATTCCCCGCCGCGCGCTCGAACTGCTCGGACGCCAGTATCCGGGGTTCGCCTGATGACCGCGACGTCCCGCGTCCCTGCCGCCATCGACAACCTGATGGCCCTTCTCGCCGCGGCCCCGGCGCTGGCCGGCGTGAAGGTCATCGATGGTCCGCTCGTCACGAACGACCCGCTCAAGGAAGCGGTGTACGTCGGCTACGACGGAGCAGCCGACGGCGAGGGCCAGGCCGTCGAGTTCACCCAGACGTGGGCCGCGATCGGGCAGCGAGCCAAGGGCGAGACGTTCACCCTGACCTGCGCCGTAGCGGTATGGCGCGGTGGCACGAAGGTGCGGCCCGTTCGCGTGCGCGCGTTCGAGCTCCTGGCGGCGGTCGAGGACGCGGTCCGCGAGGACCCGTCGCTTGGGCTGCCGCCGCCGACCGTGGTGGCGTTCGCGTCCGGCTCCCTCATGCAATCGCAGCGCAACTCCGGCATGGAGTGCCGCATCCCGTTCCAAGTCGCAGTACAGACCCGCATCTAGAGAGGTGGCCGGTGGCCAGGTTCAAGAACATCAGTGGCGAGGACCGCCGAGTCGGCCGGGCCGACGGGCGCCTCGTGGAGGCCGGGAGCGTCACCGCCGCCGGCGACATGGCGGAAGAGACCGATGACGCCTACATCGTCGGCGAGGGCGACGAGGCGCGCTCGTGGCCCAAGTCCACGTGGGAGCTGGTCCCTGAAGCCAAGACCAGCGGAAAGGGTAACTGATCATGGCAACCGGAACGGGTCTCGACGCGCAACTCGGGTTCGCCGCCGAATCCACGGTGGGCACGCCGGTGACCGTCACGAAGTTCGTGGAGTTCAACAGCGAGAGCCTCGCGTGGAAGCCGTCGTTCGTCGAACCTGCGGGGCTGAAGACTGGCCGGAAGTTCAAGCGCGCCAGCCGCCTGGTCCAGTCCAGGAAGACCGTCGAGGGCGGCTTCGAGATGGAATGGCCGACGAAGGGCGCGGGCCTGCTGGTGGCGCACGCGCTCGGGTCGGCGGGCGTGCCGGTGCAGATCGCGGCGACGACGGCGTACAAGCAGATCCACACGCCGGGCGGCCTGGTCGGCAAGGGGCTGACCATCCAGGTGGGCAGGCCCGAACCGTCGGGCACCGTCCGCCCGCACACCTACACCGGGTGCAAGGTCAAGAGCTGGGAATTCAAGCTCTCCTCCGACGGCACGCTCGTGCTCTCCCTGGAGATGGACGGCTGGGACGAGGCCACCGCCACCGCCCTGGCCACCGCGAGCTTCCCGACCGGCGCGGAGGTGTTCTCCTTCCAGCAGGCGGTACTCAAGCTGGGCGGCACGGCGAGCACCGCGTCCGGTGAGATGAGCGTCTCGGGCGGCACTACGGTGACGACGGTCGTCACTGAGATGTCCGTCAAGGGCGAAAACCCATTAGCTACCGAGCGGTACGGCATCGGTCAGACGGGTGTGAAGCGCGAGCAGCTCGAAAACGACTTCCCGACGCTCACGGGCAGCCTGAGCGCGGAGTTCAACCGGACTGAGCTGTATGACCTGCTGAAGAACAACACCACGGTGGCGGTGGAGTTCACGTTGACCGGATCGCTGATCGCGTCCGGCAACAACTACCAGATCTCCTTCATCCTGCCCGCCTGCAAGATCAAGGAGGCGGCGCCGACAGTCGAGGGCCCGGACATCGTGAAGATGACCACCTCGTTCGAGGGCTACGACGACGACGTCAACGCCCCAATCCAGATCAAGATCGTGTCCACCGACACAACCCTGTGATGGACGTCCGGATCACCGGAGCCGAGCAGCTCGGCGGATTGGCCAAGCGGCTCAAAGACGCCGGCCCGGAGGGTAAGAAGCTGCGCAAGGAGCTGCTCAAGGCGATCAGGACCGGGGCGAAGCCCGCGCTGGCCGACACCCGCCGGGCGGTGCGGAGCATCCCGGTGACCGGGGCGCGCGGCGGTGGCCGCAAGCGACGCGAGCAAGAGGCGTTCAGCCGGGCGTTCGACCCGATCCACGACCGGGCCTCTGAAGACGAAATGGCCAGCGACGAGTTCGCCGACAAGGAAACGCGAGCGAAGAACAGGGCACGGAAGGGCGCTGGCCTGCGGGACACGGTCGCGCGGTCGCTGCGGCTGACGGTGAAGACCGGCAGCAAGAGCGCTCGCGTCCGCATCGAGGTCGACTCCAGCAAGATGCCGGAGGACCAGCGCACGCTGCCCAAGCACCTGGACAACCCGAAGGGCTGGCGGCATCCCACCTTCGGTAACGAGCCGTGGGTGACGCAGAAGGGTCAGCCCTGGTTCGAGGTCACCATCCGCAAGCATCTGCCCGCCGTACGGGCTCATGTCCTCAAGGCGATGGACGACATCGCGAAGAAAGTGGAGAGCTGAATGCTTCAGTTCACGCACGACGGTCAAACCATCGAGGTTGACCTGGAGAAACTGCCGCTGCACGAGGGCCTGGCCCTGCAGAAGGCGACCGGGATGCGCTTGCCGGAGTTCCTGGAGGCGGTCAAGAGCTTCGACATGGAGGCGCTGGCCGCGCTCGGCTGGATGCTGGTGAAGCACCGCTGCGGCAAGGCGGACGTGACGTTCGAGGACGTGTGCGAGGGCCGCGTCGCGGTGACGATCGCCGACTTCGTGGACACGGAGGCGGAAGCGCGGCAGGCCGCTGCGGATGCGGAGGGAAACGGCGAGTCCCCTCCGCGAAAGCGCGGAGGGGTGAAGACCCGCACGTAAGGCGCAACCGCTACCTCACCGCCCTCGCCTACCACTTCGGTATCCGCCCCTGGGAAGTCGACCTTCTGACGTGGGGCGAGTTCGAGCTGTTCTGCGCCGCCGCCGACGAACTGAATAAGCCACCACAGCAGTAAGCCCGCAGGGAGGTGCTCTTTTGGCCTCCTCGATGGCGTTCGACATCTTCGCCCGCGACCACGCCAGCAAGACCTTCGACAACGTCGGAGACGCAGCCAAGCGGCTGGAGCGGCGGCTGGACGGGGTCGGCAAGTCCGGCGGCAGCCTGCGCGGCGACCTCGACGGCGTCGGAAAGTCGATGTCCGGGTTCGGCGGCCACCTCGACGGGCTCGGCGATCGACTGTCGGGGCTGGGCGGCCACATCTCCGGGCTCGGCAGCAAGCTCTCGTCTCTGTCCGGGCCGCTGATGTCCGCCGGCAGCAGCTTGGCCGGCCTGGCGACGTCCGTGGTGTCTTCAGCCGTCAAGCTGGGCGCGTTCGCGGGCGCCGCGGCGTCTGCGGCGTCCTCGGTGAGCGGCCTGCTGGCTGCTCTGGCGCCTGCTGCGGGTGCAATGGCCGCGCTGCCCGGCATTGCCCTGCTCGGCGCGGGCGCGCTGGCCACGCTCAAGCTCGGCCTGTCCGGGGTGGCGGAGGGCTTCGCCGCCGCCATCTCCGGCGACTACGAGACCTTCATGGAAGGCATCAAGGACCTGCGGGGCGCCGCAGGCGAGGTCGCCTACGAGCTGTTCCAGATGGCGCCCGCCTTCCAAGGCATCAAAACCTCAGTCCAGAACGCGTTGTTCGAGCCGCTTGTCGGCCAGATGTGGTCGCTGCTGCCCGCCATCAACGCGCTCACCGACGGCATGACCCGCACAGCCGCCGCGTTCGGTGGCGCAGCGTTGGAGCTGGTCAAGTTCGCCCGCTCCGCCGACACCCTGTTCGCGATCCGTGAGACGTTCACGATCCTCCGTGACTCCGTCGACGGCCTTACCCCGGCGATCCGGCCGCTCTTGGCCGGGTTCACCGCGCTGGGCGTGCTCGGCGCGGGCTGGCTCAGCCAGTTCGTGCCCGCCATCGCGTCCGCCGCGAGCGAGTTCGGCCACTTCCTCACGCACGCCGTAGCGTCCGGCCAGGCCATCGGCTGGCTGGAGGGCGCCGCCACCGTCTTCCGGCAGCTCGGTGCGATCCTGGGCGACCTCGGCGGGGTCGTCAGCGCCGTCTTCCGTGCGATCGAGACCGCCGGCGGCGACGCGCTCGGCGTGCTCGGGCTGCTGCTCGACGGCCTGCACCGCTTCCTTGACAGCGCCCAGGGCCAGAGCGCGCTCGTCTCCGTCTTCACCGCGCTATCGCAGGTGGCGACCGCCTTCTTTCCCGTCCTGGAGGCCCTCGCCGGGGCGGTCGGTGACCTCGCGCCCGGGATCGCCGCGCTGGCCACCGCCGTCGGGCCGCTGCTCACCGCCGCGATCAACGCGGTTGCGCCCGCGCTGGCCGCACTCGTGCCCGGCATCGTCGCCGTCATCGGCGGCGTCCGGGCCGGAGTGGAGGCGCTCGGCCCGGCGCTGCTGCCCCTCGGGAAGGTGCTCGGTCAGGCGCTGGGGCTGCTCGCTCCGCTGTTCGCCTCCATCGGCAAGGCGATCGGCGCCGCGCTGCCCGGCATCCAGTCGTTCCTGGTCGTCTTGTCCGTCGGGCTCGCCTCGCTTGGGCCCGCCCTGGTGCCGCTGGCGAAGGCGGTAGGGGCCGCGATCGGTGCCGTCCGTCCTCTGCTGGCCGGGCTGCTGATCGGCATCGAGGCGCTGCTGCCGGGTGTGGCCGCGTTCGTCAAGGCGTTCGGCGCTGGTCTCGCGTCGGTCGCGCCCGCGCTGGTGTCGCTAGGTAAGGCGTTCGGCGCCATCCTGACCGCCGTCGCTCCGCTGCTGCCGGTGCTGGGCGAGCTCGTCGGCGTGGCCGGCCACCAACTCGGCGTGGCGCTGCGCTCGGTGGTGCCGGCGCTCATGTCGATCGTGCCGTCTGTGGGGCTGCTGGCCAACAGCATCGGTCAACTGCTGGTCGCTCTCGCTCCCGTTGTGCCGATGGTGTTCCAGCTCGCGGCGCAGATCGTCAACGCCTTGGTGCCTGCTTTGGCTCCGCTGCTGCCGCAGATCGGCGAGCTGGTCACGAAGCTGGTCGCCGGTCTGGTGCCTGCGCTGATGCCGCTGATCCCGATCATCGGCCAGATCGTCGGCGTGATCGGTCAGGCGCTCGTGGGCGTACTCGGCGCGCTCGTCGGCAAGGTCATCGAGATCCTGCCCGCGCTGTCGGAGATGGCGCAGATCCTCGGGATGGCGCTGCTGGACGCGCTACAGAAGATCGCGCCGCACATCCCGGCGCTGGTGTCCGCGATGCTGGCGTGGCTGCCCGCCATGGTGAACCTGCTGCCGTCGCTGACGTCCCTGGCCACCTCGCTCATGCCACGCTTCATCGACGCGCTGGTCGAGATCCTGCCGCTGGTGCCGGGCTTGGTCGAGTCCATGATCAGGCTGAACCAGGTGATGTATCCGCTGATCCCCGTGTTCGCGGACCTGCTGGAGCAGGTGGCGCCACACATTCCGCTGTTCATCGAGCTGGCGGCGGTGGTCGCGACGCAGTTGATCCCGCCGATTACCGAGTTCCTGATCGTGGTGACCCGGGTCGTCAGCGGTGTGATCACGAAGTTCACCGAGTTGTACAACCGGCTGGTCGGCCACAGCATCATCCCCGACTTGATCAATGGCATCGGGTCGTGGTTCGGCCGGCTTCCGGGCCTGCTCGGCGAGTGGGTCGGCAAGGCCAAGGACGCGGCGATCGCCAAGTTCGGTGACCTGGTGTCGGCGGTCGGTCAGATCCCGGGCCGGATCACGGGCGCCCTGGGCAACCTGGGCGGGCTGCTGTACGAGTCGGGACGGTCGATCATCCAGGGGTTGATCAACGGCCTGTACAGCATGCTCCAGTCCGCCTACAACGCAGCCAGCGACATCCTGGGCCAGATCAGGAACCTGTTCCCGTTCAGCCCGGCCAAGGAGGGCCCGTTCAGCGGTCGCGGGTGGACGTTGTTCTCCGGCAAGTCGATGGCCGAAGGGCTCGCGAAGGGCCTTGCCGGCGGCGAAGGCATGGTCGCCGCCGCGGCGGCCGGGCTGATGGGTGCCGCGTCGATGTCGCTCAACCCGTCGGTGTCACTCAGTGGCGGCTCGGTGCCGCTCACCCCTGCAGGCGGAGGAGGAGTCACCATCAACCTGTACTTCAACGGCCAGCCGCTGACCGGCCGGGATGAGATCACCCGCATGGTGGTGGCCGCGCTGAACGAGGCCAAGGGCAGAGGCTTCAACCTGGGGTTCGCATGACGATGCCGGACGTCTGGGCGGAGATCGCCTTCCGCAAGGACCCCCTCACCTCGGCGCCGCTGTGGCATGACGTGTCCGACGACGTCGAGTGGCAGGAAGGCGTGCGGGTGTCGCGGCGCCGCTCGCACGAGCTCGACGAGGTCCAGCCGGGCACGCTGTCGTTGACGCTGCTCAACGAGGACGGCCGGTACACGGCGGGCAAGACGTCGTCGCCGCACTACCCGTACGTGAAGATCAACCGCCCGGTCCGGATCCGTGCGCGCTGGCCGGTGTCGGCCAACATGCTGCTGGAAGAGCAGGCCAAGGGCAACAACGCCAGCCTGTTCTCCGCCACGTCCGGTGCCATCACGGTGGAGGCCAGCGTCGTCCCGGCGGGGCAGACGACGAGCATCCGGTGGGCGGCCGGCACCGTGGGCGTCGGGACGCTGTTCCGGCTGGGCTCGACGGCGACGACCACGGCCACCGACCGGGCGCTGCCGGTCACGCCGGGGGTGACGTACTCGGTGCGCTGCCAGGCCCGCAGGGACGCCTCCGTCACGGTGTCGTTCGCGATCCGGGCGCGCTACTACAGCAACGACGGCACCACCCTGCTGGACGTGACCGGGACCGGCGTCGCGCTGACGACGACGTTCCAGGCGCTCAGCCTGTCCACCACCGCCCCGGCGAACGCGGCGTTCGCCCGGGTGGGGATCGTGTGCACGGGCGCCTCAGCGTCTCCGGTGGTGGTGTACACCGGGGCCTGGCAGTTGGAGCGGGCGGCAGCGCCGACGGCGTGGGTGTCGCCCGGGGTGGAGTACATCCGCTACAGCGGCCTGATCGACCGGTGGCCGCACGCCTGGCAGAACGGCGTCGTCGGCCGCACCGACATCACCGCGACCGACCTGTTCAAGATCCTGTCCCGGCGGCAGACCCGCAACGAGGCACTCATCCAGGAAGTCCTCACAACCGGGCCGCGCTTCTACTACCCGTGCAACGAGGCGGCGGACGCCGACGCCGTGGGCAACCTGGCCGTCACGTCCCAGCCTGACCTGACGCCCAGGTCCATGGGCGACGGGGGCGGCAGCGTCACCCTGGGCGCCTCCGGCGGGCCGCTCGGCGGCACCATGGCCAACTTCGACCCTGTCGACGACAACGGCGGCACCGGCCTGGCCACGAGCGCCCTGCTGACCCCGATGGGCGGGACCACCAGCGCGACCTTGATGGCGTGGTTCGTCCCCGAGAATCCGCCGACGGATCCCGGCGCCCTGGTCTACGTCGGCAACGGAGACCTGGGCATCTTCCTCGGAACCATGGACAGCGTGCACTTCTACCTGAGCTACCGGGGTGGCGGCTCTGTGGAGGTGCGGGCGGCTCAGCGGATCGGCAGCGTCGTCGTGATCACTCAGGCGGTGACGCTCGACCTGGGCACGCTGCACATGGCGGTCGCGGTGACGGAGTGGAGCACCGGATCGCTCCGGGTGAAGATCTACCTCGACGGGGTCCTGATCAAAGACGAGACGAACCCTCTGGTCGAATCGACCTGGGATCCGGTGCTCGACCACCTATCCATCGGGGGCGTGGCTCACGCCTACCCGGCCCGCGTGGAGGCGTTCAACGGGCGCGTTTCGCACGCGGCCGGCTGGAACCGTGCGCTCAGCGCGGGCGAGATCACCGCGCTGTACGCGGCGGGCAGCGTCATCAACGAGGCGTCCGGCCAGCGCATCAGTACCCTGCTCACCTGGGCGGACCAGTCCACCGCGCTCATCGACCCGGGCCTGTCGGACCTGGACACCCGCCTGTACGGCGCCGACGATGGGCCGTTGCGGGCCGTCATGCAGGCCGCGGCAAGCGAGGCGGGGCTGTTCTTCATCGGGCGCGACGGCATCCCCGTCTTCCATGACCGGCAGTGGCGGCAGGACCCGGGCGGGGCGCCCCTGATCACGTTGGCCGCCCACGAATGCGGCCCCGATCTGGGGTTCCTCATCGACGATACGCTGCTGATCAACGATGTGACGGTCACGCGCGGGTCGCTGGAGAGCAGGGTCGTCGACGAGGTGAGCGTGGAGGAGTACGGGCAGTACGCGAAGTCCGTGCCGACGCAGCTTGCCTCCTCGTTTGACGCGATCAGCCGGGGCAGTCAGATGCTCGCCCGCTACGCCGAGCCTTCCCCTCGCGCTGGGCAGATCACGGTCGAGGGCAGGTCGCTGACCTCCCTGTGGCCGTCGCTGCTCGGCTCCGAGATCGACCAGCGGTTCCTGGTGACCGGCCTGCCGTCGAACGCGCCGGCCGCCAGCCTGAGTCTGTGGTGCGAAGGCGTCCAGGACGTGATCACGGATCAGACGTGGCGGTTCACCTTCGACACCTCGCCCATGGACGCGAGCGCCCTCGTCTTGGACGATCCGGCGTTCGGCCTGCTCGACTCCAACACCTTGGGATGGTGAGCGTGATCCGTTCTCCGCTGCGTACGGCAGGTAGTTTGTCGCCCAGCCGCCGGCCGATCCAGACCCTGGAGGATTACCTGGGGTGGCTGGACGGGGTCGCGGCGGCCAGGCAGTTGCCGCCTAAGCCGCGCCCGACCGGCCACAACCCCGACCTGGGCGCCGCGTACGCGCGGGTGGACGACGGCCGGTGGCTGGCCGACTGCCCGGCAGGGTGCGGCAGCGCCTGCGAGCTGGTCGCCGGTGAGGGCCGGTACTGGTGCACCGAGTGCGGCACCGGCGGCACCGGCCAGAGCGCGCCGCTGGTCTGGCCGGCCCGCATCGAGCAGCTCACCGCCAACCTCGAAAGCCTGCCAAGGACCCTGCAGTTCTGGCCGTGCCCGCCGTGCACGGCCAGTCAGCGCGCCGGGCGCGATCTGTGCGTCCCGTGCCGTCACATGCAAGGCCAGGAGGTGGTGTAGATGGCGACCGTGCCCGTCCCGCGCACGTGGACTGTCGCCGAGCTGCTCACGGCGGCGAAGATGAACACCGACGTCCGCGACGGCTTGAACTTCCTGCTCAGCCCGCCGCTGGCGATCCTGCGTAAGAACGCCAGCCAGGCCGCCACCAACTCGGCTCACACCATCGTCACGTGGGAGGTCGAGGACATCGACCGGGACGGGGGCCACTCCACCGTCACGAACACGAGCAGGTACACGAGTCAGACGGCCGGTTACTACCAACTGTCCGGGGAGATCACCTTCGCGGCGAACGGCTCCGGGTGGCGCGACATCATGTTCCAGAAGAACGGCACCACCTCGACGCGGCAGAGCCGTAACGGCACCCCCGCCATCCCGTCCGGGACGGCGGACAGCGCGTTGAACCTGACCGGCACCATGTTCTTGGGCGTGGGCGACTACGCCGAGATCCTCGCCTACCAGACGTCTGGCGGCGCGCTGAACATGAACGTCTCCAACCAGGACTGCCGCTTCGAGGCCCGCTGGGTGTCGAAGTGACGTCCAACCGGGCGGATCAGTAGCCGGGCGGTATCTGCGGCGGATACGGCTGCTGCACGTGCTGTACCGGCAGGTGCCGGGTCACCCGCCAGCCGATGAGCGTGACCGGGATGGCGACGAGCAGCCACAGCCCGAGCGTGAAGAGCGTGATCCACCAGTGGACGAATATCCACAGACAAATGTGGATGATCAGCGCGGCCGGGTTGAAGCCCCACTCCTTCACCGCCGTGTACTGCACCGGCCCGTACTGCGGCCCCGACATCGGCACCGGCATGTACGGCTGGCTGTAGGGCTGCGGCTGGTACGGCTGCGGGTGCTGCGGACCGGACTGGCCGTAAGGCTGCTGGCCGTACGGATCTTGCGGCTGGGGCGGGTAACCCATGCTGAGGCTCCTGAGGCGGGGGTTGGGCGACGTGGTGGGACGTTCCAAGCATGCGCTCGGTTGACAAAGATCACGTGTCCACATCCGGACATCCCCTGCCCGTGAGCCTGCGGGCGGCTCACTCACACGATGATCAAACCCTTGGAGGCAGTGAGTGGAGTGGGCGCAGATCCCCGTCGTACAACTTGGGGCGATAGGCGTCCTGCTCGCCGTCCTCTGGCTGGTGTTCCGAGGCAACCTCGCGCCCTCGACCCTCGTGCCGCGCACCACCTTGGACGACGTGAGGGCCGATCGGGACGCCCGCATCGCCCAGGTCATCGAAGACCGTGACGCCCGAGTCAAAGAGGCCAACAACGACGCCGCCGAGTGGCGGCAACTGTACGTACGCGAATGCGACGCCCACGAACTCACGCGCAAGGCCCATGCCGAGGAAGTCAGGGCAGCGCTGCTGGCCAGCACCGAAGGCGCGCAAGTAGCCGCCGCGCTGCTGGCGGAGATCCGCTCCCGGCAGATCGAGGCAGGGTCATGACCGAACGCGACGACGGAAGGCTGTCCGACATCGACGAGGCCCGACAGGCTGCCGAGGCATCCCAGCGGCAGGCCGAGGAGGACATGCGGCGGGCACGCGAGCAGGCACACAAATCGCTGACGCTGGCCGGGCGGCTGCGCCGGCTGCGGGAGGCGAACGGGTTCTCCTCGCTCCTGGATGACGCTTTCGGAGGTGGCCATGCTTGACGCAACCGCTTACCTGGCCGGGACCGTGCTCGTGGTGGTGTCGGCGGTGCTGGCCGTCGCGTGTGTGGCAGCTCAGATGCTGCTGGCCCGCTGGTGGCAGACGCCCGCCGGGCGGCACGTGATGGCGTTTCAGGCCGTCTTGGCTGTCTGTCTGGCGCTGTGGGCGCTTCGCCTCGCTGTCCCGGACGGCGGATGGTTCGTGGCGCTGCGGCTCGTGGCGTTCTCCGGCGTCCCCGTCGTCCTCGGCTGGCGGCTCCTCATCATCGTCAAGACCTGGCGCGGCAAGCGCCGCGAGCACAAGGAGGCGCAATGAAGGCCGTCAATGCCCGCTGGTTCGGCAAGGGTCGCATCTCGCCGATTCGCCTCGTGGTGATCCATTCCATGGAGTGGACGGAGACGGCGACCACCGCTGAGGACTGCGCCAAGATGTTCTCCACGATGAGCCGGCAGGCGTCGGCTCACGTGTGCGTGGACTCCAACTCCGCGGTCCGGTGCGTGGCCGACAAGGACACAGCGTGGGCGGCTCCGGGAGCAAACGCGGACGGACTCCAACTGGAGCTCGCCGGCTTCGCGAGGCAGAAGCGGGCGGAGTGGCTCGACGACTACGGCCAGGACCTGCTCGCGCAGGCCGCGGCCGTGGCGGCAGGCTGGTGCAAGCTGCACAAGATCCCCGTCAAGAAGCTGTCCCGCGAGGAGTTGAAGGCGGGCAAGAAGGGCTTCACCTCCCACGCCGACGTCAGCGTCGTCTACAAGCGGTCCGACCATAGCGACCCCGGCACCGGCTTCCCCTGGGACGTGTTCCTCGACCTCGTACGCGAGTACCTGGCCGGCGAGGACGACGGCGACGACGAGCTGGAGATCCCGAAGTGGACCAGGCCGTTGACGTGGCCGCCCACGACGAAGGGCGACGACGTCAAGGTGTGGCAGCGCCGCATGCGGTCCCGAGGCTGGAAGCTCGACGTGGACGGCTGGTACAGCCAGGCCGACGCGGACGTATGCAAGGCATTCCAGAAGGAGAAGGGCATCCCCGCCACGGGCGCCGTGGACGAGCGGACCTGGCGAGCCGCATGGACGGCACCCATCACGTGAGCGACGGCCTGTTCGCCCGCTGGTGGCCGATCCTCTACCCCCACACGCTTCCGCAGCATCCCGAGCCTGCGGAGGACACGCCTGAGCGCGTGCCCGGCCTCCTCGATGAGGCCAATTAAGAGCCCTGTTCCGGGCTCACCTGGAGCGTCTCGCCCGATGCGAGGCGCTTCTTCTGTATTCACCTCCTCAAGGAGTGCATCCTCATGCGCCTGAACAAGAGCGCTGTCCTGCTGTCCGCCTTCATCGTCGTCGCGAGCGTCGTCGGCTTCTCTGCGTCGGCCACCGCCTCTGCGGACGTGCCGGGCCTGACGATCACGCAGGTCGGCTACAACGCCTACGGTTCGGACACGGTCTGGAACAGGAACCAGGAGTTCGTGGACGTCAGGAACACGAGCAACCCGCCCGTGGCCATCGACGTCAAGAACCTGACGGTCGCGGACCAGTGGGCCAAGAGCCACGAGGACGACAACGACCGTGGCTGCAACACCAAGACCATCACCTCACTGCCAAACCTCGTTGAGAGCGGTGGCCAGATCCTGCTTCCCGCCGGCCACACCATCCGCGTCTACAGCGGTCGCGGTGCGGCGGTTCAGAAGGGCACCTTCTACGCCGTCTACATGGACTCCCGCTGCGGCTACCACGGCCACATCTGGGGCAACGGCGGCGACACCGCCTGGATCACCAAGGGAGCCGACTCGGAGTCGTTCGCGTTCGACTTCGACAACGGCTACACGGTCAAGCCGTAGGAGGCTGACATGAAGATCTTCGGCAGGGAACCTGCGGTCTGGCTGCACGCTCTACAGGCTGTCCTCGCGTTCCTGGTAACACTGCCCGCGCTGAACGCGCTCGGCTTCACCGCTGAGGTGTCCAACTGGGTGATGACCGTGGCTGCGGGAGTCGTGGCCGCGCTGGTGGCCATCGCGACGCGCCCGTTCGTTGTGTCGGCGCTCACGGGCGGCGTGCAGACGATCCTGACCGGGCTGGTGGCGTTCGGCCTGCCGTTGTCGGAGCAGTCCACGGGTGCGCTCGTGGCCGCGCTGAATGTGGCGCTGATGCTGCTGATGCCGCTCGGGCTCACCCCGACCGCCGACCCGGCGCCTGGGTTTGTCCGAGACAAGAACGTCAGCCCGGTTCGGCAGTAGGTGCGACAGGTGTCCTCATCGAGGACCGCCTGACGCCACGCTGCACCCTTGAACGACCTCTCAAGCCCTCGCCCCCGTCACGGGGCGAGGGCTTTTTGTCGTTGGTTCCTCGCCGGTTCCTTCACGGTTCCCGGCTGGTTCCCGGTCGGTTCCTCAGCGGTTCCTGCCGGTCGCGAAACCGGTCGCGAACTGGTCGCGAAACCGGTCGCGGTCGCGTCCACTTTGGCGTCCACTTTGGCGACCGGTCGCGGTCAACTCCGAGGTCACGAAGTCGGTCACGAACCTGGTCACATAGATTTCGCGTCCTCGCAGGTCAAGCCGGGGATTTCGGTTTCAAGTGGGGTTTCGAGTTGGACGCGTCCTGCGACCGGAACCGCGACCGGTTGTTGACCGGTTTCGTGACCTCGAATGTGACCCCGAGCGTGACACTTTCCAGACACTTCGCCGACGCGTCCACCGACCGCGACCGGTCGCGTCCACCCGCGAAAACCGCGTCCAAGTTGGCGGTGGTTTTGACGCTTCATCGAACCGTCACGGCACCATGCCGGACGGTGCCTCCGACGAGCCCGCCGCGATCACCGAGAACGCACCGCAACCTGCGGTGTGACGGTCAGCGCCGACGACGAGACGCACGCCCGTGACCGTCACAGCATCGCCTCCGAGGCTCGGGCTGAGGAGGCACAGCCGGCGTGCCCCCTGTGACGGTCTCCAACGAGCCACCGTGCCCACTTGGGACACCCCGGAACGCCCGATCCACCTGCGGAACCTGGATGTGTGAACCACGGTTCACATCCGAGGTGTGCCACTTCGCCGGGGTCCGGCCGGATACCTGGGCCACCCGTCCCGAGGTGGTCCAGGGCTGCCCCTGGCCCTGCTTTTCGCCGGCCGCGAAAAGCAGCCTGAGGGGCAACGCCAGGGGCACGCCGCCGCCCCGAGCGACACTCGCACCGACACCCGGAACGACACCTCGCAGCGAGTGTCGGCAGGGGTAGCGGTCGAGGTGTCGGTACACCCTCCGTACAGGCAGAAAAGTGCCCCCGCCTGGATGGCGGGGGCACTTTGATCATCTACTAGAGGGCGGGCTGGGTCGGAATGAGCCTGCCTGCGCAGCGCTCACCGGTGTTCTGGTTCTTGTGATCGACCTTCGACCCGACCGGCTTCTTGAACTTCACGCCGCAGATTGCGCACTCGCTCTCCGTGGTCTTGGGGTTCGGCATTGTCCCTCCTTTCTTGCCTGGTTGGGGACTCTCCCGGTTGGTTAGTCCGGGGAGTCGCGCTTCCTTCTGACACTGCAAACTATACCCCACTCATATCCCGAACGCTAGAACTTTCGGGATATGAGTGGGTGAAAGTTGTTGGCGTACTACCGCTGCGTTCTCTCTGCTTACGGGCCATGCGGGCATCCGCATTCGGGATATGAGCGTGGTATGGTTTCGCCATGATCCCGCACGGCAGAGGCGCAGTGGACAGTAGAGGTGCCGCCGAGATGCTCGGCGTCAGCTACAAGACCTGGCTCAACAACGGTGCCGCTGCGTACGGCTTGCGCCCCTTCGCGCCGGAACGCAAAACCTTGCTCTACGACCGCGCGCAAGTCGAGGCTGTGCGCGACGGGCGCGAGCTGCCCGCCAGCCCAGCCGACACCCACAAGCACCCGGGCGATCTCCTCGACGAGCGCGACGTCGCCGAGGAACTGGCGGTGACCTACGAGACGGTCCGCAAGGACCGCAAGATTGGCCGCCTGCCTGGATGGGTCGACGTCTGCGGCGTGCCGCATATCAAGCGCTCAACGCTCGCGAGCGTCATCGCTGCCCGCCCTGGCCGCGGGGTCGGCGGCGGCCGGCCGCGCAAGGCCCGCTAGAACCGTCGGCCGGCCGGTACGCAAAAGCCCCCATTGGCACAAGGCCAATGGGGGCTTCCGCCGCCCCGGATGTTCGGGTAACCAACCCGAAAGGACGGCTGCGATATCCCAACCAGGCAAGGTTTCAGGGACGTTCACATGTTACGTGGCGGCACGGGGAGCGATTTGAGAGATGCGCTGATGGGACAGGCCCAGAGCGCTCCCGATGTCGCGGACCGTCCAGCCCTGATCGGAGAGCAACCGGGCGGC
This sequence comes from Nonomuraea sp. NPDC002799, assembly GCF_053592075.1. NCBI lineage: Bacteria > Bacillati > Actinomycetota > Actinomycetes > Streptosporangiales > Streptosporangiaceae > Nonomuraea > Nonomuraea sp. NPDC002799. Next base: position 139,165 of record NZ_JBSFVA010000012.1, on the reverse strand, counting down.
GTGGCGTGCCGCGTCCCTCTCGGCCTGCTCGGCGAGAACCCGGGCGGTACGCGCCTCACTGAGAGCCTTCAGCGCGCCGGCCGCGTCCGGATCGGCGGGAACGAGGGACGCACCCACGTCGTCGCTGTCGAGCAGGTCGACGAGGCAGTCGAGGACGTTGCTCCCCAGCTCTTTCCACGTGGAGCCCTGCGCCCGTACGACGTGGCCGCCGGGCAGGTCCTTAACTGTGGCGGTCCAGTACCTGCCCGTGCGAGTGGCCGTGGCGAGGTAGCTGGTGACCTCGACTGCGTCGGTCTGGTCGAAGTCCTGGGGGGTGTCGTCTCGATCAAAGATCGCCTCGCGGAATGAACTCATGGCATGCAGTCTAGCGATGAGACCGATTTTCGGCTATCCCACCTAGACAATTTTGCTCTGTGTCACTGGCCAAGTGAGCGGGTATCCGGTCCCCGAGAAATGCGAGTACGGCGCAGACCGTACCCCCAGGCGGAGGCGGCAGGTACGCGGGTACGGCTCCGCCCCGGTTGATCTTCTTCTCCCAAGGGGGAAAAAGATCCGTCTCAGGCCACATTCCGGGGACGCGCGGTGTACCTGGCCTATACCGCAGACCAGTACAGCCTGTACCGGATGGCCGAAACGAGTTAAGTCCGGGTTAGGTCGGGGGTTAGCTGCCAGCTAACCGAGTTAGTGATCTAACTTTCGTGTTAGTTGGGCCAATATGCCCCTGCGACCTGCGGAAAGTTAGCTGGGTTAGGTGGGTTAGGTGGGTTAGTTCGAGCCCTCAAATCGCTCTCAGAGGCACGATTTCAGGTGTGCGAGGCGAGCTAACTCACCTCGCGCACGTGCGCATGTGCACGTGCGCGTCCGCGCGTAGGGAGGCTCAAGGGAGGGTCAAGGACGGGACCCTGAGGCTCAAGAGTGGACCCGAGAGACTCAAGAGTGGGGTACCTCAGGCTCAAGGACTTGAGGCACGGATCAGCCTGTCTTGAGCCTGTTCTTGACCCACCTCCGGCCTCGCGCGCGCGTAACGCGAGCGCCCGCGTTACGTAACCCGTCCGCGCGTTGGAAGCCGCCTCCCCGCCTCCCCATCGGGGGAGGTTCGCAGGTAAGGCCCACCGTTTCGGGCTGGGGAGGCAGTTGGGGAGTTCTCCCCGCCTCCCCGCGCGACTCCCCGCCCATATCCAGGCGTCCGGGCCTCCTCGTTTAACCCGTTTAACCCGGGCCGGCGTTTAACTCCCACCAGGTCAGCGCGGTGATCGCCGCATTTAACCCGAGGGTTAAAAATTTAACCCTCCTCCGGCTCGCTTAACCGTGGCGCGGTACTCGGGCCGACCCCTTCCCCGCCTCGGTTCCCAGCGCTAGGACGGCGCTTGGCCTAGCGGGAGAGGCGCTTGGCCTAGCGGCGCCGCTCGCTGCCCGATCGGGCTTCTACGTGCGTCCTAGCGGCCTAGCGGCGGTTGCCTCCCTGGCCTCCCTGCCTCCCTGAGAGGGAGGTTCGCAGGTCGGCGCGAGGGAGGCGGCCAGGGAGCCGCATAGGGAGAACTCCCTGACTCCCTGCTGCCTCCCTGAGGTCCGGACCGCCTAGCGACGCCCCTAGCCATAGGCGGCAAGCCCCTAGCGCTAGGCGCCGGCCCTGGAAAAGTAGGGGTCTACATCCTGGGACAACGCGATCCTAGGCGGACTAGACGGGCCACGGACCGTGACGATTCCTGGCGTCGGGAGGCGCCGCGTGGAAGTGTCCCAAGAGTGTCCCGTCAGACCTCGCATAGGGCTCCCCGGGGGAGGGGCTGGGACATTAACCCGAGAGGGGTCGTGGGACATTAATTCAGTCACTCTTGGTGACTGAGGGCGGTGCGCCGCGGAATGTTCCAGCGGAATCGTTCCAGCCTCTTCTCGTCTCTCATATACGGCACCCCGGGGGAGGGGTTGTCGATCTTCGTGGAACGATTACCGGACATTCTTCCGGGCACTCTTTTCGTCACCCTGCGTCGCCGTCTCTGCGGTCGTGACGATCCCTCTGGGTTGGTCCGGCCCGCTTCACGGAACGTAGCGGACGGCGTGCGGCGCCGGACACGGCGTGCGGCGCCCTCTTTTTCTTAAGGGGATTTCCAGTGTTCGTAAGGAGCACAAGAGCGCCGGACACCTTACGCACAAGATCATCGGACATGCCGGACATCGACGGGGAGTAACCGCACAAGATCAACGGACATGCGGACAGTCACGACATGTGCCCGCACAAGAACGGAGCGCGCCCGCACAAGATCAACGGACGCGCCGGACATCTACGGAGCGCGCCCGCACAGTCGCCCTCCGCGCCCGCACAAGATCAGTCAGCCAGATGCTTACGGAACTCCTCCGCTTCCGGCGTCGGAGCCGGCCGCCGGACGTTCACCGTGTGGTGCTTGATGAAGCCCTCGCGAGTCGTCATCGTGATGTGCTCCGCGCCCGGCGAGAGCTTCATCCGGAACAGGAGATCTCGCCATCCCGGCTCCGTGAGTTGGAGATCGTCCCTGGTGAACTTCCGCACCAGGACCGCGCCGATCGTCGGATACCTGACCGGCTGGTCGTCGCCGGCCAGATACTCCTGCATGCCCTGGTCGAACAGCTCCGCGACCTGCCAGTACACGCCCGAGCTGCCCGGTTTGCGGTAGAGCGGATTGATGGGGTCCTTGTCGAACATCTCGACTTCGTCGCCGAGACGCAGGTCCGCTGCAGGGATTCGGAACTCTGGCATGCCCGCCAGCGTAAGAGTCCGTCACTCTGGGTACAAGTCCCAATCCCCTAGGCGAGGAGGAGCGTCGAGATGCCCCCTGGATGCGGTAGTTGCAACTGCGACGACGTGATGTTCGAGGGAACTCCGTCGCACTGGACGGCACTGCACGTCGAGTGACAAGCCGATGGCGCCGCCCCCGGCAAAAGAAAGCCGCCCCCGCTCCGATCGGAGCGGGGGCGGTCGTTGTGCCGGGGGTCAGACTGCGCTGTGAGCGCGCAGGAGATCTCCGAGAATGGCATGCACCCTGACCGCCTCCTGCAGCGTCAGCGCCGCGTACGGCTCGTCCATCGCGTAGAGGCAGATCGTTACGGCGTCCTCGCGCTCTTCGTCCATGGTCACCTCGATGTGAGGCAAGCAGTAGTCGAGCGGGGCGAAGCTGTCCGGAGTGTCCCCCTCGCGGTACACGAGCGGCGTGGTCGGGCCCTCAAGAGAGAGGATCACGATCTCGTTCGACAGTGTCATGGCGCGACCCCGTTCGCGTCGAGGTCGAGCCGCAGCAGGGCCAGCGCGAGCCGCTTCGCGTCGTCCCGCGTCAGGTACATGCCGCCAGGGCCGGGCGGGTCCATGGCTACCATGAGCTGGCCGGTGCGCTCCATCTGCTCCAGGCTGACGGACAGCGTCGCCCGTTGGGTCGGCCGGCCGTCGTCGAGCGGGCTCACCACGACAACGAAGTCTTCGCCGTTGCCGTAGTGCAGGTCATCGCCCTCGATGTGCAGGCTCTTGCACCACGACACCGGGCAGCGCGCGGGCACCTGGCCAGGCGGGCAAATCGGCAGCATGCTGCCGATTTTGAAGGTCGGAGGTGGGGTCTGCTTCACGACGCATCCTTTCCGCGCGCCCTGGCGACCTGGCGCATGAGTTGCTTTGCCACGTTCTCCGCCTCGTCCACCGTCAGGGAGTCGGACCCGCCGGAGAGGGTGAGCTGAACGAGCGGCACTTCGCCGGGGAAGCGCGTCAGGCTGACGGAGCCGTGCCCGCCCATCTCACGCACGAACACCGGCAGGTCCGCCGCGTTGCAGAACGGCGTGTCGTCGTCGAGCACGGCGTGCTGCGTACACCACGGCGGGCAGTCGGGGCGACGGTCGACGACCATCGCCAGGTCCGAACCGTCCAGGAAGGTCATTCAGTTACCCCCAAGTCAGCAGCAGCCGCGCGGAACGCGGCTATCAGCTCATCGATCTCGCCGACCTCGATTGCCTCGAAGAGGTGCGCGTGGTCGAGCAACTGGTCAGGGTTCCTGTCCCAGATGCGCCACTGGTCGCCGACCAGGTAGCGGACCCGCAGGAACGCCAGGTCCGGGTCGTTGCCAGCCCGCACCGTCAAATGGCGGGTCACCTCGACGTTGGCGACTGTCAGCGTCGCCGAGTGGTGATGGTCAGGGGAGACGCCGAGTCGGCGGTGCTCGGCGATGCACCACTCCCAGCGGCAGGCGTACTGTCGGATCAGCTCCATGCCGGAGAACAGGGCCGCGCCGAACATGTGGGCCCCGCGGAAGTCGAGACGCCGGAGCGTGTCCCCCAGGACGCCCGCGTCGTACGCGGACAGGTGGACCTCGTAGTGCCCGAGCTCGCCATCCTCGTGGCGGCGGGTGAGCGCCCTGTCGTCGATCTGGACCCGCACGAACTCGCGCCCGTCAGCGCGGACCACGTCCACGTCGATGTCGTCGGGAGCGGCCGGCCCGAAGATGGACTCGATGCTGTGGCCGCAGTATTCGCCCTCTGTGGTGTGCTCCGACGTGCACCACGGGGCGCACGTCGGGAGCTTGGGGTACGTCATGCCGTGGCCGCCACGGTCTCGGTACGGCAGGCGCGGCAGGCCGGGCTACCGCACCGCCCGAGCGCGTCGAACGGCATCGGGACCGGCGTCCAGCCCGCCACCGTGACGCCCTTACGCGCGTCGAGCACGTCGTTCAACGCGGACGTGAGCTGCTGACGCTCGGCGAGGGTGAACACGCTGTCGTGGTCCTCGGTGAGCTGGTGCATCTCGCTGCCGGACAGGTCGAGGTCGTGGGCGATCTGCGCCGCCGCCAAACCGCCCCAGCGGAACGAGAGCAACAGGTAGTCCTGCGCCTCCTGCACCTTCGCGGCGGCCCCCTCGACGTCGGCGGCCATCTGGTCCATCTCCGCCCGGGTGGCCGTCATCTCGACCAGGAACGCGTCGAGGAAAGCACCGGTCGCGCCGACGTCGACACCGCTGGCGATGAGGTCCTTGAGGGCCTGCAGCGCGGTGTCGGTGTTGGCGCGGGCCTGGTCGACGGCGGGCTGGTCGGGCAGGCGCCGGGCGTAGGCGTTCTCGACGATCTCGGCGCACGGCGCACAGGCGAGCGTCTCGACGCCGACGACCAGACGCAGCAGCCCTTCAGCGGTCTTGCAGTAGACGCACGGGTCGATGACGTTGGCGGTCGCGAGGACGGTCTTGGACGTGATGGGATGCACGGTAGGTCTCTCCCTGCTTTGTACAGGTGATGGGACTAGGGCCCGGTCGGTGAGTACCAGTCATCGGCTGGGCCCGCTCTTTGCGCCCTCCCTGTGGTGTTCTCCATAGGGTGCGACGCCCTTCTAGAGTGGGCCTCCATATGGAGGTTGTCAACCCTCCCTGTTTACGATCACGGATCGTCGCTGTAGCCTCCCTAGGGAGACTTCCCTTGAGTACGATCCGTGGAGGTGGCTAAGCGCCGTGAAGGAACCGCTCTACCAGCGGATCGTGGAAGACTTCCGCGAAGCCATCGAGTCCGGGGGCATGCGTCCCGGCGAGATGCTGCCCTCCGAACCTGAGTTGATAGCGCGCTACCACCTCAGCAAGAGCACCGTCGGCAAGGCCATCGCCATCCTGAAGGCGGAAGGACTTGTCTACAGCCAGCGTGGTCGAGGGGTCTTCGCTCGCCGTATCCCGCCAAAACGGCGCATCAGTTCTGAGCGCTACGAGGCCGACGCCGGCCCGCAGGATGTGCCCCGAACCTCCTTCACTGTGGATCAGGGCATCTCGTGGGAGGAGTACCGACTTGACGTGGCGTACGAATGGGCTGAAGCGGATGAGCGTCTAGCGGAGCTGTTCGGCGTCGAGGTGGGGGCGCGCATCCTCGATAGGCGGTTCGTCTTCTACGCCAGGGGTGAGCCGCAGCAGATGTCCCGGCCGTACTTGCTTGCTTCCGACGTTGAGGGGACGCCGGTTGCGGACCCCGATAACGAGCCGTGGCCGGGCGGGTCGATCGCGCAGCTTCGCAGCGTCGGCCTGGAGACCGACGAGGTAACGGAGAGCGTCTCTTCTCGCATGCCGACGCCGGACGAAGTAGCCACCCTCAGCATCGGGTCGGGCATCCCGGTGTTCGCGATCACCCGCTGTCTGATCTCGCGCGGTCGTGTGATCGAGGTGGCAGACCCGATCGTGATCCCGGCAGACCGCGCCATTCTGGACTACCGGATCAGGCTCCAGGGGAGACCGTAGGGAGACCGGCAGTTCCGGACCCTTCCGATCCTGAGCGTTGTTTCCGAGACTGCCCGACAAGGGCACCGTCCGGCTAGCTGCGAAAACTCAGAATCGCGATACTTTCAGAAGTCTTCCAACACCATTCCTCTTGGACTGTCCCTCCGTGAGGAGCCTCATCGTAGGACGCCCCACCGACAATCCCCGTCCCCGCCACTCCGGCGTACACGCCGACGGCGGCCGCTGAGGGCGGCCGCTGAGGACGGCCTCGATCTGGCCGTGGTCTTCAGCGCGGGACCGTCACGCCGCCGACATCGTGAAACGGGCGCGGCCCGCGTGGGCCGGCCGGGCCGCCGGCCGGCGTCGCATGCGCAGGCTCAACCGCGAGCCACGACCGCTCTGCTCGACGTGGACCGCGTCGCACACCTGCTGGATCACCCACAACCCGAAGCCGTGCGAGGCGGTCGGGTCGACCCGGGCGGCCCTCAGGTGACCGGGCGTCAACCGGCCCGCGGTGTCCACGACCTCCACCGTGATCGTGTCACCGACGCTGCGGGCCACCACCTGACCGGTCGCGCCCGCGTGGTCCAGCACGTTGGTGACCGCCTCGTTGACGGCGAGCACCCAGCTGTCGAGCCGTGAGCCGTGTAACCCGGAATGGGTGCCGTGTATGCGGATCAGGTCTCGGATAAGAGCCAGATCTGCGCTGATCGGGCACTTCATCTCGAACTCCACAAGCATGATCGTCTCGCCTGCCGGATATCAGAGGGTTACGGCTGTCTCTCAACTTTCCAGGCGGGAGATCGTCAAACGCGTAGATCGCGGAGGGGGACCGGCGGCGCTGGCGTTCGATCCATTCGTCTTCGAGCGCCGAGTGCACGATCGAGTCCCGCCGGCCGTGCGGTGTGTGCACGTGGTGCCGGATCCGGCCCTCCTCGACCATCCCGGCCGTCAGCATCGCGAGCTGCCGACGAGGCCGGCGACCTCCTCGCGGCTGCGCGGCGCGAACGGCACGTGCTGGGTCACCGTCGGGTCGCCGTAGATGGCGAGCAGCGCCGCCACGTCGGCCTCCGTGACGTCACGGAGGCCGAGGCGTTCGCCCTCGCACACCACGCGCCGCATGCGCGGACGGTAACGCGGGACCGATGATCTTTACAACCGTGTCAAGTCGCGAGTTGACTGCCGTAAGCTCGCGCGACAAGTTCGGCGATGGCGCTGTGCGCGCCGAGCGGCTCCGCGTACCCGGCCTGGACGGCGGTGGCCGCCTGCTCCACGATCTCGCGCGGGGCCTCGTGGCCGATCAGGCAGGGGGCGACGGCCAGGCGGTTCGCGCCCGCCGCGCGCAGGCGCTGGGCCGCGACGGCGACGCCGGGCTCGCTGTCCAGCGAGGCGGCGACGACCGGCAGCGTCAGCCTGGAGGCCAGCAGCACGGCGGTGGCCTGCACGGCGTGCACCGCGCGCTCTCCGCCCACGGTGGCCAGGATGACGGCGTCCACGGGGCTGGAGACGGCGAGCACGCGGACGCGGTCGGCCCTGGCCAGGCCGCGCTCGGCCAGCCTGATGTGCAGCGCCTCGGCCAGCAGCGGGTGCGGGCCGAGCGCCTCGGTGACGACGGCTCCGGAGCCGGAGGCGGCGACGGCCTTGCCGATCTGCGCCAGGACGGTGGGATCGTCCCAGGTGAGCAGCGGCACGACGACGGCTTCGCGGCCGGCGGGCAGAGCGTCCGCCAGATCCGCGACGCTCGTCAGGAGCACCTCGATCTGCGGGTTGCCGAGGCGCACCACCGTCGCGATCTCGTCGGCCACGCCGGCGGCAGCGCCGGGGGTGGCGAGCACGAGCGCGGGGGCGTCCGGCGGCAAGGACGTGGGGACGGGACGGCGGTGTCGGCCGCCACCCGGCCGAGGGGAACGTTCACGTACAGGCAGGCTCACAGGCGCGGAGTTTATGCCCATTCGGAGGTGGTTGTTCTGGGAATCGATGGCGATTTCGTCACAACCGGTCTCCTGTGATCGAGATCACTTCGTGATCATCCAATACGTTGACCTATCCGTACAAAACGGACTAGAACACGTTCTAGAGTGAGTGTCGCAGGACCGGTCTCCGGAGGATGGGCATGAAGCCGTTCTACGTCCGCGAGCTGAGCGTTTATCCCGTGGGCCGCCGCCGCGTCCTCCTCCTGGCGATAGCCGTGCTGGCGAGCCTCGTGGCCAACTTCGAGACCACCCTCGCCACCATCCTGCCCCTGCTCATGGTGGACCTGGGCATGTCGCTCACCGTCTACGGGCAGATCGCCGCCCTGTCGGTGCTGGTCGGCGGGCTCTCCGCCGGGTTCGGCGGCATCCTGTCCGACCGGTGGGGGCGGGTCACGATCCTGGTGCCGACCCTGACCGTCACGGCCGGCTGCAACTTCCTGCTGGCCACCGTGGACAGTGTGGCCGAGCTGTTCTGGGTGCGGTGCCTGATGTTGTTCATCGAGGGCGCCGGGATCACGATCACCGCGTCGCTGGTCCGGGACTTCTCCCCCCGGATGGGGCGGGCGCAGGCGTTCGCGTTCTGGACGTGGGGGCCGGTGGGGGCCTCGTTCCTGGCCTCGTTCATCGCGGGGTTCACGCTGCCGCTGTTCGGCAACGCGTGGCAGTCGCAGGCGATCATCATGGGCGTGGTGTCGCTGGTGATGTGCGCGGTCATCGTCTGGCGCATCGCCGAGCCGTCGGCGGCGCTGCGCGCCCAGGTGCTCCAGGCCGAGCAGGCCGTGGAGGTCTCGGACGACGACGGCCGGGTCGGGCACGGCCGGGTCCGCGAGCTGCTGCGGCATCCGCACCTGTGGGCGCACGTCCTGGGCAATACCGGCTGGCAGGTGCTCTACTGGACGTTCGCCATCTTCGGCCAGACCATCCTGTCAGGCGCGTTCGGCCTCGACGCGGCCGCAGCCAACCGGGTGGTGGCGCTGGGCATCGTGCTCAACGCCCTCACCGTGGTCGTCGTGGGCCGCCTGTCCGACCGGCTGCAACTGCGCAAACCGTTCACGGCCGCGGGCACCGTGCTGACCGCCGGGGTGCTGGCGTACTTCATCGCGCTGATCGGTCCCGGCGCCGGCACCGGTCACGTCACGGTCGTGTACGCGGCGCTCTTCCTGGTCATGGGCATCGCGTACGTGCCGTGGATGGCCGGCTTCTCCGAGGACGCCGAGGACGTCGACCCCCGGCTGCAGGGCTCGGCGCTCGGCCTCTGGGGCATGGTCGTCCGCGTCATGATCGTGGTCCTGCTGGTGGTCTCCCCGATGGTGGTCGAGGCCGGGGGCTGGCAGACGTGGCTGACCGTGGCGCTCGCCGGCCAGGTCGTGTTCCTGGTGTCGATGGTGGCGTTCAAGGGCCGGTGGCGCACCCCGCGCGAGGAGAAGACGCCGGTCTAGCGCGACGGCACGACCACCGCCTGCGGGTTGCCCGGCGCGTACACCGTGATGCCCTGCGGCAGCGACTTGAGCTTCTCGATCTCGGCGCAGGCGGGGCACTTGTCGTAGCCGTCCTGCCTGGCCCGGTTGGCCTCCGCCTCCGCCTTGGCCTGGTCGACCTTGGCCTCGGCCTCGGCGACGGCGGCCGAGGCGGCCAGCGACCGGTCCACCGCCTGCTGCACCTCGCCCGGCAGCGTCACCTTGACCAGCGTGAAGCGCAGCCCGGTGAGGAACGCGCCGCCCAGCGTCACGGGCAGGTCGCGGGTCAGCGAGGCGTTGACCGCCTCCTGGACCTTGGCGATGCCGGCGTTGCCGCCCTGCGGCTTGAGGTCCGAAGCCGCCAGCAGCGCGCAGGAGGGCACCAGCTCCGCGCAGCGCATCGCGCCGATCTGGCCGCGCAGCGCGTTGTCGACCGCGGGCCGGACGGCCTGGCCGAAGAAGGCGGACCAGCCCTCGTCGCCGTCCCAGGGATACAGCGCGCGGTCGTCCTGGGCGCGGAAGGTGCGGGTGCCGTACTTGTCGTCGAACGTCCGCAGCGTCGCGTGGTCCAGGTTGAGCGTGAAGTAGAGGGTGCCTTCGATGCCGAGGTTCACGCCGTCGCTGCTCGGCACCGTCACCACGTCCACGCCGAGCGTGGTGGCCCGCTTGGCGTCGGCGGTGATCGTGTAGAAGCGTTGTTGCGCGGGATACAGGTGGGTGGACGACCACATGCCGGTCCAGGTCAGGCCGGAGCCGGGATCGATCACCTGGCGCACCTGGTTGTCGTCGAACAGGCCGCCGTCGCGGATCACGGCCACCTCGCCGCCGCTCGTGCGCTCCATGCCCCCCACGCCCCCGATGAGCAGGGGGATCGCGATCAACGCGGCGATGACGGCCAGGGCGATTCTCATCGGTACCCCTTCCGCGCGGGCGGCGGTGGCAGCCACCGCCCGCGGCTTCTCGCGGCAGTTCAGGTGTGACTTCTGGCTACTCAGGCGAAAGGTCCTACTTGGCCGGGGGTCTTGGCGGCCGCGGCCGGCGTCGGTGACGGCGTCTCCGCGGCGATGTCGACGTCGCGGGTCTCCGGAGCGATGGCCAGGCCCACGGCGGTGATCGCCAGGGCGACGACCACGTAGACGGACACCGCGACCGTGCTCTGGAAGCCGGCGAAGAGCTGGAGCGCGATGATCGGCGCGAGCGCGCCGCCGACGACGCCGGCGACCTGGTAGCCCATGGAGGCGCCGCTGTAGCGCAGGCGGGTGCTGAACAACTCGGCGATGAAGGCGGCCTGCGGGCCGTACATCGCCGCGTGGGTGATCAGCGCCACCACGGCGGCCAGCACGATCAGCGGGAACGACTTGGTGTCGAGCAGCGGGAAGAACACGAACGCCCACACCGCCGCGGCCACCACGCCCGCGAAGTAGACCGGCCGCCGCCCCACCCGGTCCGACAGCGCGCCGAACAGCGGGATCAGCACGAGCTGCAGGGCCGAGCCGATCAGCACCGCGTTCAGCGCCACCGAGCGGTCCAGCTTCAGCTCGGTGGTGATGTAGACGATGATGTACGCGGTGAACGTGTAGAACGCCACGTCCACCCCGATCCGCGCGGTGAAGGCCGACAGCAGCGCGCGCGGGTGCGTGCGCAGCACCTCCAGCAGCGGCATCTCCGCCTTGGCGCCCCGCTGCGCGACCTCGGCGAACAGCGGCGACTCGCTGACCTTGAGCCGCACCCACAGGCCCACGAACACCAGCACGCCCGACAGCAGGAACGGCACCCGCCAGCCCCACGACAGGAACGCCTCGTCGGACTGCGCGAACGACAGGATCGTCAGCAGGCCGGTGGCCAGCACGTAGCCGGCCGGCACGCCGACCTGCGGCCAGCTCGCGCTGAAGCCGCGCCGCCGGGGGTCCCCGTGCTCCAGCGACATGATCACCGCGCCGCCCCACTCGCCGCCCAGCCCCAGGCCCTGCGCGAACCTGAGCAGCGCCAGCAGGACGGGCGCGGCCACGCCGACGCTCGCGTAGCCGGGCAGCACGCCGATGAGGAACGTCGAGACGCCCATCACCAGGAGTGTCACCACCAGCACGGTCTTGCGGCCGGCCCGGTCGCCGAAGTGGCCGAAGACGATGCCGCCGAGCGGCCGGGCGACGAACGCCACGGCGTTGGTCGTCAGCGACGCCAGGATCGCGGTGACCGGGTCGAGAGAGGGGAAGAACAGCTTGGGGAAGACCAGGGTCGCCGCGGTGGTGTAGAGGAAGAAGTCGTACCACTCCAGCGACGTGCCGATCAGGCTGGCGAGGATCACCCGCCGGGTCTGTTGCGTGGAGCCTGACATCCGATCGCTCCTTGTGTTGAGGGGATGATTTCAAAGTAAGGATCGTTGAACAATTCGACAAGAGGTTTGCTCCATGATTCCCTCATGAATGTGGACAACGTGGTGGCTGATCTTGCCCAGGACCGGCCTCGGCTGGGCCGCAGCAGCACGGCCGAGCGGGTGGCCGACATCCTGCGCGAGCGCATCAGCGAGGGCTTCTTCCAGCCCGGGCAGCGGCTGTCGGAGGAGGCGATCTCCGAGGCGCTCGGCGTCTCGCGCAACACGCTGCGCGAGTCGTTCCGGCTGCTCGGACACGAGCGGCTGCTCGACCACAAGCTCAACCGGGGCGTGTTCGTGCGCCTGCCCTCCGTCGAGGACGTCGCCGACCTCTACCGCGTGCGCCGCGTGCTCGAAGGCGCGGCCGTGCGGCGCGGCGCGCCCAAGGAGGCGATCACCGTGATCGCGCAGGCCGTGCACGACGCCGAGCGGGCCGCCGAGCAGGACGACTGGCAGGGCGTCGGCACCGCCAACATCCGCTTCCACCAGGCGCTCGTGAGCCTCAACGACAGCCCGAGGATCGACGAGACCATGCGCCAGCTCCTGGCCGAGCTGCGGCTCGTCTTCCACGTGATGGAGAATCCGCGCGCCTTCCACGAGCCGTTCGTCGGCCGCAACCGCACCCTGCTCGGACTGATCGAATCGAGCGAGTGGGAGCGGGCCGCCGCCTATCTGGAGGACTACCTCGACCAGGCCGAGCGGCTGCTCGTCCACGCCTACGAGCCCAACCGCTAACGTTGCGGCATGCAGCGGCTCTTCACCATCGACGAGGCTCGCCGGATCATCCCCGGCATCATCGAGGACGCTCGCGTGGTGATCGCCGCCCGGGCCGACCTCGCCGAGATCGACTTCGACCGGCGCACCAGGGGTGGCTCCGACCTCGGCGGCCTCGCCGAGGTCAAGGGGCTGCAGGCGCACATCGAGGAGATGCTCGGCAGGTGGAGCGAGCGCGGGATCGAGGTCAAGGGGTTCGCGCCGGTGCTGATCGACTTCCCCGCCGTGCTCGGCGAGCTGTCGGTCCGGCTCTGCTGGATCGAGGGGGAGCGCGAGCTCGCCTGGTATCACCGCACGGAGCTGGGCTTCGCGGGCCGGCGCCCCCTGTAGCGGACCGACCGCCACCGTGGCCGATCTGTGACCAACCTCGCAGGTCACGGCTCTGTCTAAGCAGGTGAGCGAAAGGACCACAAGTCATGAGGCACACCTCGGCGGCCGCGGCGCTTCTGGCGTCGGCGGTCATCGGCGGGCTGGGGCTCACCCCCGCCGCCGCCCAGGCCACCACCGGGCCACCGGTGGCCCGCGCGGCCTGGATCAAGTCCTGCACCGGCCAGGGCGACATCGACGTCCCCTGCGGTCACTGGCGGTTGCTCCTGCGCGGCGGCGGCAGCGTCGCCGTGCGCGCCGCGGCCGCCACCACACCCGACGGCGGCGAGCCGAGCCGGTTCGCCCTCAGCGCGGACGGCCGCGTGATGGCCTACGAACGGGCCCGCGACCGCCGCCTGGTCGTCCAGCGGGTGGCCGGGGGCCGGGCCACCGAGCTGCCCAGGATCACCGGCGGCTTCGCCGTGCGGCTCTCTCCCAAGGGCGACAGGGTGCTGATCGACCGCGACGACGCCGCGACCAAGGTGATCACGGTCGCCACCGGCAGGACGACGACGCTGCACGCCAGTCTCCGGCCGCTCGGCTTCAGCGGCGACGGTGACGAGGTGCTGGCCACCCGTATCGCGAGCGACAACACCACGGTGATGTACGCCTACCGGCTCGGCGGCGGCTCCCTGCGCCAGACGCCGCCCCAGGTGGTCGCGGGCGCCCTGACCTATGCGCTGGCCCCCGACGGCCGGACGGTGGCGGTGTTCACCTCCGGCACCTACGGGACCGGCAAGCCGCTCCGGGTGCGGACCTACGACCTGCGGACGGGTGAGCTGTCCGAGGGCGCCGACCTGCCGCTCAAGACCGGCACGCCGCTGGAGCTGGCGTGGTGGGGCGCCGGGCGCCTCACCGCCACCGTGCGCGGCGGGGAGGACGGGAAGCCGGCGGTGGTACGGGTGCTCACCGTCGATCCCGGCTCCGGAGCCGTCACACAGGCCGACAGATACCCGATCGACAAGAGCCGCTACACCGCGATCCTGGCCGGGGAGTGAACCACATGACAACCAAGACGCTCACCATCCTCGTGGCCGGGCTGGTCGCTCTGACGCCGGCGGCGGCGTACGCGTCGGAGCACGCCTTGACGCCCGCGGCGGCGCACGCGGAGCCGCATCACGACGACACCGTCCGCTACGTCTCCATCAAGGGCTGCCCGATGAAGGGCGGCGGCACCAAGCCGTGCGGCCCCTGGCGGATCGGCACGCACGGCGGCGGGCGGAGCGTGCTCCACGACGCCCAGGGGGTGGCCCGCAAGGCCGACGGCACGTCCAGCCTCTACTACGCGGCGCCGGTCGCGGTCAGCGGGAACGGCCGGCGGCTGGCGTACTTCACGAAGCCGGGCCGCCTGGCGGTGCGCACGGTCGGAGGCGGGGTCAGGCTGCTGGCCAAGGACGCGCTGCCGCGGGTGGCGCAGTGGCGGGTGAGCCTGCGGCTCTCCGACGACGGGGGCCGGCTGGCCGCGCTCGTGGACGGGTCCCGCGCGCGGATCTTCGACACCGCCACCGGGGCGCGGCTCGGCACCCTGCCGGCCGGGGCGGACCTGCAGGGCTTCAGCGGCGACGGGGACGAGCTGCTCGCCTCCGCAGCCGGCGACGAGTCGGTCACCGACCTGGTCGTCTACAGCGACACCGGCGAGCGGCTGCTGCGGGTGACGCCGCCCCAGGTCATCGGGACCAACACGCCCCAGGCGCTGGCGGCCGACGGGCGCACGGTGGCGAGCGTGGTCACCGGCAAGCGGCCGGAGCTGGTCACCTACGACGTGGCGACCGATCAGGTCATCGGCCGCACGAAGGTCACGTTGCCGGCCGGGGGCGTCGAGATGGTCGACTGGACCGGCGAGACCCAGGTCACCGTGCACCTGGTCGGCGCGAACCGGATGACCATCGTCGAGATCGACACCGAGACGGGGACGACGAAGGTCAGGGACCGTTATCGGATGCCGGCGGACGCGTTCGTCTTCGCCGCCTGCGGTGGCTGACGTTAAGAGGGCGAGGCCGGGGGCAGGATGTGCCCTTGGCCGGAGTTGGCCCGGCCTGTACGGACTGCGTACCGCACAGGCCGGGCACCGGCTCAGACCGAGCTGGTGATGATCGCGAAGCGGGCGCCGAACGGATCGTCGAGGAAGGCCATCCGCCCCACGCCCCCCACCGTCGTCGCCGGCGCCCGCACCGTACCGCCCAGCACCTGAGCCCTGGCCACCGTGGCGTCGCAGCCGGCCACCTCGAAGTAGGGCAGCCAGTGGGCCGGGTCGCCCGGCTCCGACGGCACGAGCCCGGCCATCGCCGACCTCTCGTCGCCGTCGGCGGGGGAGATCACGGGATAGGGCGTCTCGCCCATCGGCATGTCCTCGACCCGCCAGCCGAAGACGGACTCGTAGAAGGCCCGGAGACGTGCGGGGTCGGGCGCGTACAGCTCCGCCCAGCCGAGCGAGCCGGCCTCGGTGACGAGGCCGAGCCCGGCGGTCCCGCCCGGCTGCCACACGGCGAAGGAGGCCCCGGCCGGGTCGGTGAACACCGCCGTCCGTCCCTGCGCGCCGACGTCGCGCGGCGCCGCCAGGATGGTGCCGCCCGCCTGGTCGATCGTCTTGGCCACGGCGTCGGCGTCGTCCGTCTGGAAGTAGATCAGCCACTGCGGCGTCGCGGTGGGCGTCGCGGCCCGGCGGATCGCCGCGACCGTCCTGCCCTCGACCTGGCAAAGCAGCTCGGGTCCCAGGGAGACGGTCCGCCAGTCGAGCAGGCCGGTGTAGAAGGCGGCGGACGCCGCCACGTCGGGGGTGCTGACGTCGAGCCAGCACGGGGCGCCAGGAAGGAAATCGGTGCTCAGCATGCGCACTCCTTCGTGCGACGAAGTGGTGGGGGTGGCCTCTTCACCTCACGCTGCGGTCGGAGGGCCGACGCCACTCGTTTCCGGCGACTGCCAGCCTGACACGGCCCGTCGAGAGAAGCGACCCCTACGTCAGTCGAATATGTGTTTGAACCAAGAGATATCATCAAGGCCATGACAGCCGCGTTCCAAGCATCTCTGCTCGGTCTCGACGAGGTCCTCGGAGCCGGGCCGCTCGGCGCCACGGTCCGCAGGACCCACCTCGGCCACGGCGCGTGGATCGACGTCCGGCCCGGCTGGTTGTCCGGCGCCGACACGCTGTTCGAGCGGCTGGCGGAGGCGGTGCCGTGGCAGGCCGAGCGACGGCGCATGTATGACCGGGTCGTGGACGTGCCGCGGCTGCTGAAGTTCTACGACGAGGACGAGACGCTGCCCGACCCGGTGCTCGCCGACGCCAGGCGCCTGCTCGACGCGCACTACGCGGCGGAGCTGGGGGAGCCGTTCCGCACGGCCGGGCTCTGCTTCTACCGCGACGGGCGTGACAGCGTGGCCTGGCACGGCGACACGATCGGCCGGGGTGGCACCGAGGACACGATGGTCGCCATCATCTCGGTCGGCAGCCCCCGCCCGCTCCTGCTCCGCCCCCGCGGCGGCGGCCCCTCGGTCCGGCGCGACCTCGGGCACGGGGATCTGATCGTGATGGGCGGCAGTTGCCAGCGGACGTGGGAGCACGCCATCCCCAAGACCGCCCGCCTCACGGGGCCGCGGATCAGCATCCAGTTCCGTCCGCGCGGAGTCCGCTGACGGCATCGCGGCACCAAGGCGACGTTCGGCTCCTTGCCAGGTAATCACCAGGAACGGTGGGTAGTCTGCCTCGGCATGAACTGGCAGCGTAAAATGAACAAAGCGCTGGTCAGGGCCACCGGATTCCAGATTGAACGGGTAGGAAAAGTGGCCTCAGGGCCTGCCGCGCCCACCGGCCCGGCCGCGCCACCCGATCCCGAGATCAGACCGCCCGCGGATCCGCTGACCGACCGGTTGCTCGAAGCTCCCGTGTTCCTCCTGTCGCCCGTGCGGTCCGGCTCGACGCTGCTGCGTTCGATACTGAACGCCCATTCGGCCCTGCACGCGCCGCACGAGCTGCACGTACGGCGGCTGCGCGTGCAGTTCGACACCGCGCTCTCCACCAAGGCGATGGCGGCGCTCGGCCACAACCAGGCGGACCTGGAGCACCTGCTGTGGGACCGCGTCCTGCACCGGGAACTGGTCCGCAGCGGCAAGCGCTACATCGTGGACAAGACCCCCGCCAACGCCTTCGCCTACGAGCGCCTGGCCACCTGCTGGCCGGACGCGCGCTTCGTCTTCCTCCTGCGCCATCCCGCCGCGATCGCCGCCTCCTGGCACGAGGCGAGCGCCGGCAAGCGCACCGCCGAGGAGGCCGCACTGGACGCGCTGCGCTACATGAAGGCCGTCCAGCGGGCCAGGACGGCGCTGCCCGGCCTGACCGTGCGTTACGAGGAGCTCAGCGCCGAGCCCGAGCGGGTCACCCGCGAGATCTGCCGGTCCCTGGGCCTGGCGTGGGAGCCGCAGATGCTCGCGTACGGCACGCAGCAGGTCATCGAGAAGGGTCTCGGCGACTGGCGCGACAAGATCCGCTCCGGCACGGTGCAACCGGCCCGCGAGCTGCCGGACGAGGTCCCGGACGCGCTCTTGCCCATCTGCCGGACCTGGGGGTACGTCAAGTGAAGATCCGCTATCTCATGCTGCACGCCTTCGGCATGGGCGGCACGATCCGCACGGTCGTCAACCAGGCCAACGCGATGGCCGCCGCGGGGCACGACGTCACGCTGGTCAGCGCGGTACGACGGCGCGACACCCCGCAGTTCTCCCTGGACCCGCGGATCTCCATCACCACGCTGGTGGACCAGCGCGAAGGCCGCCGGCCCGACTCGATCGGCCGTAAGGCCTGGCGCCGGGTACGCGGGAAGATCGTGCCGCGCGGCGAGTTCGCCGCCGACTACTTCACCGAGCGGGTGGAGTGGGCCACGATGGAGTACGTCGCCAAGCTGCGCGAGGGCATCCTCGTGACCACCCGCCCCGCGCTGAACCTGATCTCCGCCCGCCGCACGTCCAAGGGCGTCATCCGGGTCGCCCAGGAGCACATGAACCTGTCGGCCTACCCCGAGAGCATCCGCAGGGAGATCGCCCGCTACTACGACCGGTTCGACGCGATCACCGTGCTGACCCGCACCAACCGGCTCGAATACCAGCGGCTGCTGCCCAGCACCCCCATCGTGCAGATCCCGAACGCGGTGCACCGGGCCGAGCAGGAACGTTCCCGGCAGGTGAACCCCGTCGTGATCGCGGCCGGGCGGCTGGTGCCGCAGAAAGGGTTCGACCTGCTGATCGAGGCCTTCGCGCAGGTGGTGCCGGACCATCCCGAGTGGCGGTTGCGCATCTTCGGCACCGGGCCGCGCAAGGGCCAGCTCAAGGGGCTCGTCGACCAGTACGGGCTGAGCGAGCACGTGTCGATGCCCGGGCGTACCGATCGGCTGGAGCAGGAGCTCACCGACGCCTCGGTGTACGCGCTGAGCTCCCGGTTCGAGGGCCTGCCCATGGTGATGATCGAGGCGATGACGCACGCGCTGCCCGTGGTGGCCTTCGACTGCCCGACCGGTCCGAGCGACGTGCTGACCGACGGGGTGGACGGCGTGCTGGTGCCGCCGAGGGACGTGGACGCGCTGGCCGCCGCGTTGAAGCGGGTCGTCGCCGATCGTGAGCTGCGGGTGCGGATGGGCAGGGCGGCGCACGTGACGTCGCGGGCGTACGCGCCGGACCAGATCATGCCGTTGTGGGAGGACCTGTTCTCGGAGCTCACGCAGGGCGAGCGGGTGGTCGACAACTTCTGGCACAGCCGCTGACCAGCCCTTTTCCCGGGCTGTCGCGGAAAAATCTACCTTTCCGTTTCCTCCGACACCATCGGGCCTGCCGGGCGCTTTGTCACGAAATTTCGCTTATTTCGTCAAAAGCAGTCCAAGTCCGGCGGCAGCCTGTCCCCATGCGTAACCGGATAGCTCGCCTGACCACCATGGCAGGCGCCCTCGCCCTGGTCACGGGGCTCGCCGTGCCCGCGCAGGCCCTTCGCCCGGCAGCGGCCGCCGTCCAGACCGCCGCCTCCGCGGTGCACGGCCGGGCCGCCGCTCCTGCCGTCTACGGGCGCGCCGCCGTGCTCCTCGACGCCTCCTCCGGCGAGGTCCTGTTCGGCAAGCACGCCGCCGAACGCAGGCCGATCGCCAGCCTCACCAAGACGATGACCGCGTACGTGGTGCTGAAGAGCGCCAAGCCCACGGACGTGGTCCGGATCAAAGCCCGGGACGTCGCGTACGCGGAGAACGGCGGCGGCACCACCGCGGACCTGCGGCCCGGCGACCGCCTCACGGTCGGCGAGCTGCTCTACGGCCTGATGTTGCCCTCGGGCGCCGACGCCGCGCACGCGCTGGCCCGCACGTACGGCCCCGGCGTCGGAGACTTCGTCGCCAAGATGAACGCCACCGCCCGCGAACTCGGCATGAACGACACCCACTACGTCAACGCCGACGGCCTGCCCACGCGCCGCGGGGACGGCTACTCCACCGCCAAGGACCAGGCCAAGCTGGCCGCCGTGGCGCTGCGGGTCCCGCTGATCAGGAAGGTCGCCGGCACCTCGCGCCACTTCCTGCGGGCCGGCGCCGAGCACCGCTCCTACGTCTGGCGCAACACCAACCGGCTGCTCGGCACACCGGGTGCGATCGGGCTGAAAACCGGTTTCACCCGCGCGGCCGGATACTGCCTGGCCTTCGCGGGCGAGCGGAAGGGGCGGCTGCTCGTGGGCGTGCTGCTCGACGAGTCGGTCTCCAGCCGGCGCTTCACCACGGCCGCCGAGCTGCTGTCCTGGGGCAGGGGCAGGCAAGCCGTCTGACAGTCATTACAGTCATGACTGCAATAACTGTATGATCGAATCATGGTCGCACCCACGGATGCCGAGCTGGACTTCGTCGACGACGTCGCCGTCTTCTTCGAGCGGGAGGGCATGCCGCTGATCGCCGGGCGCGTGATCGGCTGGCTGCTCATCAGCGATCCGCCGGAGCAGAGCGCCGCCGAGCTGGCCGAGGTGCTCCAGGTCAGCCGGAGCTCGATCAGCAGCGCGACGCGCCTGCTCACCCCCAGCGGGCTCGTCGAGGGGGTGCGCCGGCGCGGTGAGCGCCAGGAGTTCTTCCGCATGTCCGCCGACGGGTGGAGCCGGATGCTGGCCGGCCGCTATGCCAAGACGGCCGCGTTCCGGGAGATCACGGAGGCCGGGCTCCGGGTCCTCGCCGGCAGCGCGCCGGGGCGCAGGGAGCGGCTGAGCAACGTGCACGAGCTGTACCGGTTTCTGGAGGCGGAGCTGCCGGCGCTGTGGCAACGATGGGAGGCCCACGCGGCCTCCCACGAGCCGAGCGAATCGGCGAGCTCCCGCGAACCGGGCGAGCCGAGCGAACCGGCGGACTCCCGCGAACCGGGCGAATCGGCAGGCTCCCGCGAACCGGGCGGACCGCGATGAGTCTCGAAGAGTCCGGCCTGCGGAGCACCTTTCTGACCTGCCCCGAAGGCCGGCTCCACGTCTACGACACCGGCGGCCCCGGCTCGCCCGTCCTGCTCCTCAGCGGTGCCGGCATCGACAACGCGCTGCTGAGCTGGCGGCATCTCATCCCCGTCCTGGCCCCGCGACACCGGGTGCTCGCGCTCGACTGGCCGAAACAGGGCCGCAGCCGCCCATGGAACGGCCAGGCCACCCACGAACGCATGCTCGGCTGCCTCACCCAGGTCCTCGACCACTTCGAGCTGGGCTCGGCCGCCCTGGTCGGGCTCTCCCAGGGCGGCGCCCTCGCGCTCGCCTACGCCATCGACCATCCCGCCCGCGCCGACCGGCTGGTGGCGCTCGCACCGGCCGGCATCCTGTCGTTCCCGCCCGTCGTCCACCAGGCGCTCTGGCTGACCGCCAAGCTGCCGCTGCTCCACCGGACGCTGCCGGGGGCGATGTTCAAGAGCCGGGCACGGATCGCCCGCTTCGTCAGACACGCGCTGTTCGCCGGACCGGCACCCGACTTCGAGGACGTCGTGGACGAGATCGCCGAGGAGGTACGGGCCGGCGGCGCGGGCGCCTCCGACTGGCAGAACGCCTCCATCGGCCCGCTGCGCATGCGCGTCGACCTCCGCCCGCGCCTGCCCGAGATCACCAGCCCTGCCCTGCTCATCCAGGGAGACCGGGACATCGGGGTCCCCCCGGCGCGCACCAGGGCCGCCGCCGCACTCATCCCCGGCAGCCGCTTCGAGCTGATCGAGGGAGCAGGACACTGGTCCAACCGCCAGGTCCCCGACCGCGTCAACCCGCTCATCGCCGCGTTCCTGGCCGACATGGACGATGCTGATTCTCTGGGCTGATGAGCTCGACCAGCTTCATGAGCAACCCCTCGACGTCCGAGGTGACTTATCCCAGGCGCCAGGAGCATGGAGATGGCAGAACGTGACCATGCGGCCACCCCGAGCGAAATACTTCAACACCACCGGCCCGTGCGACCCGCAGCGCCACTACATGCTGCCCGCCACGCAGCGGCTCCCGCAGGCCCGCGTGCTCGTCGAGATGGATCGCTATTTCGTGCTGCACGCGCCCCGGCAGACCGGCAAGACGACCACACTGGATGCCCTGGCCTCCGAGCTGAACGCTCAGGGCGACATCGCCGCCCTGATGTTCTCCTGTGAGCGCGCCAAGTCGGCCGGCGACGACGTCGGCTGGGCGGAGTCGCTTCTGCTGGATTCCCTCCGCGAGGCCGCCGAAGGGTCGGGATGGCCAGAGGAGTTGCTGCCGCCGGATCCCTGGCCGCAGGTCACGCCGGGCAGCCGGTTCGGCAGGGCGCTGAGCGAGTGGTGTCGCCGCTGCCCGCGCCGGGTGGTGCTGCTCCTCGACGAGATCGACGCCCTGCAGGGCAACAGCATGGTCAGCATCCTCAGCCAGCTCCGCGACGGTCACAACGCGCGGCCGAAGGGGCGTCCGTTCCCCGCGTCCGTGGTGCTGTGCGGGTTGCGCGACGTGCGTGACTACAAGGTCGCCTCAGGCGGCAAGCCCGATGGATCGAACCCGGCCAGCCCGTTCAACATCATTACCGAGTCGCTGCGCCTGGGCGACTTCACCACCGATGAGATCGCCGAGCTGTACGGCCAGCACACCCAGGCGACCGGCCAGGAGTTCACCAAGGACGCGGTGGATCAGGTCTTCGAGCTGACCCAAGGACAGCCGTGGCTGGTCAACGCCCTCGCTGATGAACTCATCTCCGAGATGGGAGTGACTGGCGCCATCACCAGTGGGCGGGTGGAGGAGGCCAAGGAGCGGCTGATCCGGGCACGCGCCACCCACTTGGACGCCCTCGTGGCCCGGCTGCACGAGCCTCGGGTCAAGCGGGTGATCGAGCCGATCGTGGCCGGCACGTCTCCAGGCCTGGACGCCGCCTTCGACGACGACGCCTCCTACGTCCACGATCTGGGCCTCATCCGCGGGACCAGGGATCTGGAGATCGCCAACCCCATCTATCGGGAAGTCCTGACCCGCGGCTCGGGTTCGCCTGGCCGATGAGATCAGCCGGACCCGGGCGGGGCTGGAGCGCTGGGTGGTCGTCCAGGTGGGCTAGCACCCGGCCGTCGGCTGGGGACTGAAAGTTTCAGGGTCCATTGACAGTCGAAACGTGAGCGTTAACATCCCACCGGAACAGAGAAAGCAGCGCTGGAAACCGCGAGGAAATGTTAACGCTATCAAGGAGTCCGCAACGATGATCCTTCGAAGAACGTTGGCCGCACTGGCGCTCCTGCTCTTAGCCATGGCCCTCGGCATCGCACCCGCCTCGGCCGCCACCTCCTACACCAACCCGCTCAAGTCCCAGAAGGGCGCCGACCCCTGGCTGCAGTACTACGACGGCAACTACTACCTGATCACCACAAGCTTCACCAACACCCTGGTGATGCGGAAGTCGCCCACCCTCGGCGGCCTGCCCACCGCTCCCAGCATCCAGATCTGGCAGGACACCACCACCTCGCGGGGCACCAACTTCTGGGCCCCCGAGCTGCACCAGTTCAACGGCCGCTGGTACATCTACTACTCCGCCGGCCAGGTCGGCGCCGCCTGCTGTGACAGCCAGCGCACCCACGTGCTGGAGAGCGCGGGCAGCGACCCGCTCGGCCCGTACACGTACCGGAACATCCTCACCGGCAGCAACCTGAGCCCGGGCGGCTGGCTGATCGACGCCAGCCCCATGTCCCTGAACGGGTCCCTCTACCTGCTCGGCAGCGGCTCCATCGGCGGCAGCACGCAGAGCCTGGTGATCGCGCCGATGAGCAACCCGTACACGGTCAGCGGCAGCACCTTCACCCGCATCTCCAGCCCGACCTACAGTTGGGAGACCCAGGGCGGCACGGTCAACGAGGGGCCGGTGGCGCTGCAGCGCAACGGGCAGACGTTCGTGATCTACTCGGCCAGTGCCTGCTGGGGACCTGACTACAAGCTGGGCCAGCTCACCTACAACGGCGGCAGCCCGCTGAGCATCTCCTCGTGGGTCAAGAAGTCGACGCCCGTCTTCCAGCGGGCGGGCAGCGTGTACGGCCCCGCCCACAACGGCTTCTTCACCTCGCCGAACGGCGCCGAGAACTGGATCGTCTACCACGCCAACAGCTCCTCCAGCGGTGGTTGCGACAACAACCGCACGACCCGCGCGCAGAAGTTCACCTGGAACTCCGACGGCACGCCCAACTTCGGCACCCCCGTCGCGACCGGCACCGCGCTGGCCGCGCCGGCGGGGGAGAGCGCCGCGACGCCGACGGCGTACACACTGGTCAACCGCAACAGCGGCAAGTGCCTGGAGGTCGCGGGCGGCGGGACCGCCGACGGCGCGAACATCCAGCAGTGGACCTGCAACGGCGGCGCCAACCAGCGCTGGCGCGTCGAGGACCAGGCCGACGACACCAGCAGGCTGGTCAACGTGGCCACCGGGAAGGTCGCCGACGTGGCCAACTGCGCCTCCGCCGACGGCGCCGACATCCGGCAGTGGAGCTGGCTCAACAACACCTGCCAGCGCTTCCGGCTCGTCTACACCGCCACCGGCGGCTGGGTCAGGATCGTCAACGCCGCCACCGGGAAGGTCGCCGACGTGGCCGACTGCGGCACCGCCGACGGCGCCGACGTGCGCCAGTGGGCCTGGCTCGGCAACAACTGCCAGCAGTGGTCCGTGCGGCCGGTCTAGAAGGGACCGCAAGCGCCGGAGCTGATCCACCGGTGGCGAAGTGACGGCAGTCGGCGGAGCTGAGCCGTCGGTGGAGGAGTGACCACGGTCGCCGGAGCTGATCCGCTGATGAGAAGTGACCATAGTTCGCTGGAGCTGATTCGCCGGTGGAGACGGCACTTCAGCCGCCGAAACCGATCCGCGCGTTCATCCCCTTGGCCTGTTAGCGTTACCGCCAAGGGGGTGAACCGGGGTGAAATCCAAGAGTGACAGACCTGCGGTTCTCATGGACGTCGCCGTGCTCGCCGGGGTGTCGGCCATGACGGTCTCGCGCGTGCTCAACGCGCCCGACATGGTGCGCGCGGAGACCCGGGCCCGGGTGCTGGCCGCCGTGCGGGAGCTGGACTACCGCCCCAACCAGGCGGCCCGCCAGTTGGTCACCGGCCGCTCCGGGGTGCTCGGCGTGGTCAGCATCGACACCACGCTCTACGGCCCGGCCACCACGCTCTACTGGATCGAGCAGGCCGCCAGGCACGCGGGCTTCAACGTCAGCATCGCCAGCCTCAGCTCGCTCAACCGCAGGTCGCTGGAGGAAGGCGTCCGGCGGCTGCGCGCCCAGGCGGTGGCCGGTGTGATCATCGTGGCGCCGCACGAGTCCGCCGCCGACGGGCTGCGCCACCTGCCGCCCGAGATGCCGGTCGTCGCGGTCGACGCCGGTGACGGCATCCCCGTGCCCGTGGCCAAGGTGGACCAGCGGGCCGGTGCCGCCCGGGCGACCAGGCACCTGCTCAGCCTCGGCCACCTGACCGTCCATCACGTGGCGGGCCCCGCCGACTGGCTCGACGCCAACGACCGCATCATCGGCTGGCGCGGCGTGCTGGAGGCGGCCGGCCGGCCGGTGCCCGAGGTGCTGCGCGGCGACTGGAGCTCGCGCTCCGGCTACGAGCTCGGCCGCCGGGTGGCGGCCGATCCCGAGGTCACCGCCGTGTTCGTGGGCAACGACCAGATGGCGCTCGGCGTGTTGCGGGCGCTGCGCGAGGCCGGGCGGCGGGTGCCCGAGGACGTGAGCGTGGCCGGGTTCGACGACATCCCCGAGTCGGCCTACTTCTGGCCGCCGCTGACCACCGTGCGCCAGGACTTCGGTGAGGTCGGCCGGCTGGCCTTCCGCCTGCTCCTGGACCGGATGGCGGGCGCCGAGCCGCACGCACGGCGGCTGGTGGAGCCCGAGCTCGTCGTCAGGGAGAGCACCGGCGCGGCCCCCTCACCAGTCAGCGGGGACAACACCGCCGCCGCCCCGGCCCCCCTCAGCCCAGCCTGATCACGTTCCAGGAGACCGGGGGCAGCAGGACGCGCGCCGGGTCGTGGTCGACGTGCGTGTTGGGCCTGGGCGCGATCCGGTCCGGGTCGTCCGCCGAGTTGCGCGCGTAGACGTCGGCGTCCGTCAGCGTGGTGGCCTCGACGATCCGCGCGCCGCCCAGGGCCCGGGTGTCGATCTCCAGCGACAGCGGGGTGTCGGCCGAGCGGTTGACGGCGAACACCGTCGTGCCCGTCTCCCCGTGCGTGGCCACCGCGTCCAGCAGCGGCACCTCGCCGTACTGCGCCGTCTCGTACGAGGGCGAGACCGGCTCCACGCGCAGCACGTCCCCGGCCGCGAGCCTGGAGGCCTGCGCGAACGGATGGAACGTGCTCTGCCGCCACGCCCGCCCGCCGGGCTCCGTCATGATCGGCGCGATGACGTTGACGAGCTGGGCCAGCGACGCGGCGGTCACCCGGTCGCTGTTGCGCAGCAGCGTGATCAGCAGGCCGCCGAACGCCACCGCGTCCGCCAGGTGGTAATGGTCCTCCAGCAGCGGCGGCGCGATCGGCCACTCGTGCGGGTCGCGGGCCGGGCGGAAACGCGACATGTACCAGATGTTCCACTCGTCGAAGGAGATGTTGATCTTCTTGCGGGACTTCAGCCGGGCCCCGACGCCGTCGGCGGTGGAGACGACCGACTTGATGAAGTACTCCATGTCGGTCGAGCTGGCCAGGAAGCTGCCCAGGTCGCCGTCCTTCTCCTCGTAGTAGGCGTGGCAGGAGATGTAGTCCACCACGTCGTACGTCTCCTCCAGCACCGTCGCCTCCCACGCTCCGAAGGTGGGCATGCTGGAGCCCGAGCTGCCGCAGGCGACCAGCTCCAGGGACGGGTCCATCGTGCGCATGGCGCGGGCGGTCTCGGCGGCCAGCCGGCCGTACTCGGTGGCGGTCTTGTGCCCGGTCTGCCAGGGGCCGTCCATCTCGTTGCCCAGGCACCACATCCTGATGTCGTGCGGCTCCTTCGCGCCGCCCGCGGCGCGCCGGTCGGACAGGGCGGTGCCGGAGGGGTGGTTGCAGTACTCCAGCAGATCCAGGGCCGCCTCGATGCCCCGGGTGCCGAGGTTGAGCGCCATCATCGGCTCGACGCCGGCCTTGCGGCACCAGCGGACGAACTCGTCGACGCCCACCTCGTTCGTCTCGGTGCTGTGCCAGGCCAGGTCGAGCCGGCGCGGGCGCTCGGCGACCGGGCCGACGCCGTCCTCCCAGCGGTAGCCGGAGACGAAGTTGCCGCCCGGGTAGCGGACCGTGGAGATCCCCAGCTCCCTGGTCAGGTCGAGCACGTCGCGGCGGAACCCATCAGCGTCGGCCGACGGGTGGCCCGGCTCGTAGATGCCGGTGTAGACGCAGCGCCCCAGGTGTTCGACGAAGGTGCCGAAGGTGCGCCGACTGACGGGTGCGACCTTGAACGCCGGATCGAGGGTGAGTCTGGCCTGATGCACGGAGATGGCTCCTGGTTTCGGGGGCGTTACGTGCACCAGATTGTTAGCGATAACAAGCATCGGGTCAAGAGGCTCCCGGCCAGCCCCGGATCGCTGCAAGCGGTTGCGGCGTGGGCCTTGACAGGCTCTGTGTTACCGCTAACACTCGGGTAACCCCAATGAGACAGCGGGGTTACAGCAGCGGGCGCCCGCGATCCGGGCGGCTCGCTCCACCGCCTCCGCGCACGTGGCGAGAGGCTCTGTTCACGGCTGCCCTGAACCTTCTGATGTTAGCGAGAACATGGCCAAGCGATAGTTCGGTAGGAAGAGGCCACCGTGCACGTCGTGCGAACTCCCCCCGACATCTCCCGCCGGCATCTCCTCGGGGGCGGCCTCGCCCTCGTCGGCACCGCCGCCACGGGCTGCGCGATCCCCGTGGGGTTCGGCTCCGCCCAGACCCGCGTCCAGTACTGGCACTTCCTCGGCGCGAGCGACGGGATCATCATGAACAAGATGGTCAAGGCGTTCGCCGAGGCCAATCCCGGCGTCTTCGTCGAGGAGAACGTGCTCGCCTGGGGCGAGCCCTACTACACCAAGGTGGCGATGGCCGGCGCCGGCGGGCGCTCGCCCGACCTGGCCACCTTCCACCTGGCCCGGCTGGCCGGGATCGGCGCGGGCAAGATCCTTGACCCCATCGACGTCAAGCTGCTGGAGGAGGCCGGCCTGCGGGCCGCCGATTTCAGCCCGCCGATCTGGGAGCGGGCCCACCTCGACGGTGTGCTCTACGCGATCCCGTTCGACGCCCACCCCATGGTGCAGTACTACAACACCGACATCTGCGGGAAGGCCGGGCTGCTCGGCCCCGACGGCAAGCTGCTGCCCACCAAGGGCGTGGACGAACTGGTGGCCGCGCTGGTCAAGGCCAAGGCCATCATGGGCGGCAAGCCGCCGCTGGCCTTCGACGCGCTCGGCCTCGGCACGGTCGGCCCGTGGCGGGTGTGGTGGTCGCTCTACCCGCAGAGCGGCGGCACCCTGCTGTCGGACGACGGCGGCAAGATCACGATCGACGACGCCAAGGCGCTGGAGGCGCTGCGCTTCATGCGCCGGCTCGGGCAGGAAGGGTTGTGCGACACCCGTTCGGACTACGGCGCCTCCGTCGCCGCTTTCACCAACGGCCAGGCGGCCTTCCTGTGGAACGGCGACTGGGAGACCACCGGCCTCAAGGAACGCAAGACGCCGTTCAGCATGACCCGCTTCCCGAGCGTCTTCGGCGGCTGGTCCGCGCAGGCCGACTGCCACGCGTTCGTCCTGCCGCACCAGCGCGACCGCGACCCGGAGGTGGAGCGGGCCACGTACCGGTTCATCGCCTACCTGGTCAAGAACAGCGCCGACTGGGCGGTCGCCGGGCACGTGCCCGCCTACCTGCCCGCACTGGAGGAGCCGGACTACCTGGCTCTGCAGCCGCAGTCGGAATACCGCTCGGTCATCACCGAGGTCGCCCTCGATCCCCAGGTCTGGTACGCCGGCTCGGCCTCACGGCTCTGGATCGAGTTCGGCCAGGCGTTCTCGCCGGTCATCGGGGGCGAGAAGACGCCGGAGGAGGGCCTGTCCGCCGCCAAGGCCGCGCTCAGCCGCCTGATGTCCGCCCCGAACCCCTTCCCCGACGAGGAGCGATGATGACGACCACCGTCGCGGCCCGCCCGGCCGCCGCCCCCGTCGCCACGGTCAAGGTCCGGCGCAACTGGACGCAGCACGGGCTGCTGTTCGTGGCGCCGTTCCTCCTGGTCTACGTGCTCTTCCTGGTCTGGCCGACGCTGCTCGGCTTCCGGATGAGCCTGTCCAGCGTGAACATCGCCGGCGGCAACGACCACCTCGTCGGCTTCGCCAACTACGCCGAGGCGTTCGGCGACCCCCGTATGTGGCACTCGTTGTGGAACACGGTCGTCTTCACCGTGCTGAGCACGATCCCGCTGGTGCTGCTCGGCCTGGTGTTCGCCCTGCTGGTGCACCACCTGCGGTTCGTGCAGTGGTTGTGGCGGTTGTCGTTCTTCGGGCCGTTCCTGCTGCCCTCGGCCGTGGTCTCGCTCCTGTGGCTGCAGATGATCTACCCGCCCGAGTACGGCCTGCTCAACGGCACGCTCGGCACCGACATCCTCTGGCTCGGCGACCCGTCCGTCGCCATGTGGTCGATGGTGCTGACCACGGTCTGGTGGACGGTCGGCTTCAACTTCCTGCTCTACCTGGCCGCGCTCCAGTCGATCCCGCAACACCTGTACGAGGCCGCCGCGATCGACGGCGCCTCGGCCTGGAACAAGCTCCGCTCCATCACGCTGCCGATGCTCGGCCGCACCACCGTCCTCATCGTGGTGCTCCAGCTCGTGGCCTCGCTGAAGGTCTTCGACCAGATCTACCTGATGACCAGCGGCGGACCCCAGGACGCCACCAGGCCGATCATCGAGTACGCCTACGACCTCGGTTTCACCGGCTACCGCATCGGCTACGCCTCGGCCGTCTCCTACATCCTCTTCGTTCTGATCGTCATCGTCTCCCTGGGGCAGCTCCGGCTGTTCCGCAAGCGTGCGGAGGTCGCGTCATGACCAAGCGGTTCAGCTTCAGCCAGCTCGTCCTGCTGCTGGCCGCGCTGGTGCTGGCGGCCGTCTGGCTGGCTCCCATCGCCTGGGCCGTGGCCACCTCGCTCAAGCCCGAGAACGAGACCACGATCACCCCGCTGCGGTGGATCGGCAGCGAGATCACCTTCGACTCCTACGCGCTCGTCCTCGAAACCGGCGGGATCGTGAAGTGGGCGATCAACTCGACGGTCACCGCCGTGCTGGTGACGTTCCTGACCGTGCTGTTCTCGGCGATGGCCGCCTACGGGTTCGCGCGCACGCGGTTCAGGGGGCAGCGGGTGCTGCTGGGGCTGATCCTGGCCGGGATCATGGTGCCGCCGCAGGTGCTGATGGCGCCGCTGTTCGCGGAGATGGTCTCCTTCGGGCTGGTCGACACCTGGTGGGCGATCATCCTGCCGCAGGTGGCCGCGCCGCTGATCGTCTACATCCTGTTCAAGTTCTTCCAGGACGTGCCGCCGGAGCTGGAGCAGGCCGCGTTCGTGGACGGGGCGGGGCGCTGGCGGGTCTTCTTCACCATCGTGCTGCCCCTGTCGCGGCCCGTGCTCGCGGCCGTCTCGATCTTCACCTTCATCAGCACCTGGAACAACTTCCTCTGGCCGTTCCTGGTGTCCACCGACCCGAACACGATGACGTTGCCGGTGGGCCTGGCGAACGTGGTGCAGGGGACGTTCGGGCTGCGGTACGCGCAGATCATGGCCTCGGTCGTGCTCGCCGGGCTGCCGCTGCTGGTGGTGTTCGTGATGTTCCAGCGGCAGATCGTCCGGGGCGTCGCCCACACCGGCCTGGCCGGCCAGTGACCCTGTTGTTTCGATCCTGACGCCAAAAAGCCCCAGACTCATCATGAGTCCGGGGCTTGGATGGTGGACGATACTGGGATTGAACCAGTGACCCCTTCCGTGTCAGGGAAGTGCTCTCCCGCTGAGCTAATCGTCCTTGGAGGTGGCGACGGGATTTGAACCCGTGTGGACGGCTTTGCAGGCCGCTGCCTCGCCTCTCGGCCACGCCACCGAGCCAGATCTCCGAGCGGAAGACGGGATTCGAACCCGCGACCCTCACCTTGGCAAGGTGATGCTCTACCACTGAGCCACTTCCGCGTTGCTGCTTGGACAACTCTAGCGTCTTTTCGGACCGGATGGTGACCGTCCCGCATGGGCCCTACTTGCGGAGCTGCCGGGCCACGCTGCGCTCGGTGGCGGGCAGGCTGAGGAAGATCTCCAGGATCCTGGTGAGGCGGTGGACCTCGATGCGGTGGAAGGCCGGGCCCTCCGAGCGGGCCAGGAGCAGGGTGAGGGCCAGGGGCGGGAGCGGGGCGTAGATGACGTGCAGGTCGCCGTCGAGGGTCATGGCGGTCGGGCGCGACGGCGTCTCGGACGGGAGGGACAGATCCTGCGGGGCGCGCCAGCTCGCGTAGACGACGCCTTGCTCGGCGGCCGTGGCGGCCCAGTCGGCGCTGAACAGGACCGGGAGCGAGTCGATGAGCGTCGTCAGGGCCCGGTCACCGGCCGTGGTGATGTATTTCAGGACTTCGAGCTCCGGGTAGGTGCCCGGTGCCTCGCGGGTGGTCCAGATGCTCACGACCGTCACGTCCTCGACGCTCTGCAGGCTCTTGACCAGGGCCTCCTTGGGCGTGCTGTCCGGGCAGAAGACGGTGATGTCGTCGACGGCCTGGCCCGCCCCGCGATCGAGGACGATCACCTGCGTGATGTCGGCCCCCGCCGCGCCCAGGACCTTGGTGACCTGCGCCAGAGAGCCCGGCCGGTCGGGCAACGCCAGGCGTACTCGAAGAAGCACTCCATCCCCCCTCATGAAGGTGCCGGTGATCAGCCTATCGGCGAATACCGGTTACGGCCTGACCTGCGCTACAACTGACAGGGTGAAGATTGGGCCGATTGGGGTGTGGCCACCCGTGGTGCTGGCGCCGATGGCGGGCATCACGAACGCGCCGTTCCGGGTGCTCTGCAGGGAGCAGGGCGCCGGGCTGTTCGTGTGCGAAATGATCACGACGCGCGCGCTGGTCGAGCGTAATCCCAAGACGCTGCGCATGATCAGGTTCGCGGAGTCGGAGCGGCCCAGGAGCATCCAGCTTTACGGCGTGGACCCCGGCATCGTGGGCCGGGCGGTCAAGATGATCGCCGAGGAGGACCTGGCCGACCACGTCGATCTCAACTTCGGCTGCCCGGTGCCCAAGGTGACCAGGCGCGGTGGCGGGTCCGCGCTGCCGTACAAGCGGAATCTGCTGCGGCGGATCCTGCGCGAGGCGGTGGCCAACGCGGGCCCGCTGCCCGTGACGATGAAGATGCGCAAGGGCATCGACGACGATCACCTGACCTATCTGGACGCCGGGCGGATCGCCGCCGAGGAGGGCGTCGCCGCCATCGCGCTGCACGCCCGCACGGCCAAGCAGCACTACGGCGGGGTCGCCGACTGGGAGGCCATCGCCAGGCTGAAGGAGACCGTGCCCGAGGTCCCCGTGCTCGGCAACGGCGACATCTGGTCCGCCGACGACGCGCTCCGCATGATGGCGCGCACCGGCTGCGACGGTGTGGTCGTGGGGCGGGGGTGCCTGGGGCGGCCGTGGTTGTTCAAGGACCTGGAGAACGCGTTCAACGGCGGCTCCGAGCGGGTCCGGCCGACGCTCGGCGAGGTGGCCGCGATGATGGCCGCGCACGCCGAGGGGCTGACCGAGTGCTTCGACATCGAGCGCTACGCGGTGGCCGACTTCCGCAAGCATGTCGGGTGGTATCTGAAGGGGTTCACGGTCGGGAGCGAGCTGCGGCGGGAGCTGGCCACGGCCGAATCCCTCGACGGGCTGCGCCAGGGGCTGGCCAAGCTGGAGCACGATCAGCCGTGGCCGCTCAACACCGACACGCCCCGGGGGAAGTCCGGCGAGCGGTCCAAGGTGCTTCTCCCGGACGGGTGGCTGGACGACCCGTGGGACTCCGTGGTGCCCGAAGAGGCCGAATCCGACATATCGGGTGGCTAGGCCGATATATCCGGCGGGACGCGGGGCCCGGTCGGCGACTGTCAGTGCGGGCCGGTGGCCTCCGTGCCGCAGGGGCCGCCGCCGACGGCCGTCTCAAGCTGGACGGGCTCGCCGGACATCGTCACCGTCGGGTAGTACGCGGCGATCCGCTCCGCCGAGCGGCCGGTGTAGTGGCAGATGAAGCTGCGGCGGAAGCGGTCGGCCGTGGTGTTCGGCTCCGAGCCGTGCACCAGGCTGCCGTTGAAGAACAGCACGTCGCCGGGGTCCATGTCGACCGGCGCCCGCGCCAGCCCCGGCGGCGGCGGCACGTACTCCCTGGTGAAGGAGACGTCTTGGTCGGCCTCCTCCGGGCAGAACAGGTCCATCAGGTGCGTCCCCGGCACGACTTCCAGGCCGCCGTTCGCCCGGTCCACACGGTCGAGCGCCACCCAGGCCGCGACGCAGGTGCCCGGCTCGACCCTGAGATAGAAGTTGTCCTGGTGCAGCGCCTGCCCCCTGGCGCCCGGCGGCTTGAAGTAGAACATGCTCTGGGCTGCTATCGGCTCCTCGCCCAGCAGGCTCCGGAGGATGGCGGCGACGCGCGGGTCGAGCAGATACCGCAGGGCCACGTCGTTCACCTGATGCGGGTGCATGATGCGCGGATAGTCGCGCAGGATGTCGTACGGCCGGCCGGGGTCCTGGGGCTGGGGCGCGAAGTGCCCGGGAATCGGGCCCCCGGCGTGCAGGGCCATGAACTCGTCGCGTAGTTCGGCCACCTCGTCCGGCGTGAGCAGCCCGGGCACCAGCACGTACCCCTGGTCGTGGAAGTCGTTGAGCCTCATGCCATCCACGCTAGACAGCACGGTCGTGCGACGGTATGCCGGTGACCGCTGAGAACCTGTCCGTTCCTGCTGCCGAGCTGATGATCGTGGGCCACTCCGACAAGCCGCCCGGCTACGCCACCCGCCGGGCGAACGGCTCGCCGAGCCGGCTGCTGCTCTGGACCGAGGCGGGGTCGGGGGGTCAGACCTCCACGTGGCCGCCGCTGCGCCAGTAGACGTTGTCCTCGCGAGACAGCAGCTCTTCGTCCACCAGATAGCGCCGCAGGGCCGCGTAGTCGTCGTGGAAGGCCCGCAGCGCCACATTGACGTCCTTCTCCGGATAGCGCACGCCGGGCTCGAAGACCGTCACGATGTGGCGCAGCAGCACGAGGCGCTTGTCGCGCTTCATCCCCATGGTCGTGAGCCGCCCGTCCACCAGGAACGTCCGCAGCACCCGCTCTTCGGCGCTCAGCGCCCCGGCCGGCTCGGCCTGCGCGCGCAGCAGTTCCCTGAACCGCTCGGGCGTGGCCCGCCAGGTGCCGTCCGCGCCGCGCGCCGCCAGCCCGCCGCTGGCCAGCCGGTCGAGGGTCTTGGGGGAGAGCTCGTCAGCGGCCTCGGCGAGGACGAGGCGGGCGAAGGCTCTTAAGGTGTCGTCCTGGGAGAGCAGCCCGAGGACACGCCGGATGGCTTCGTCGTTCACCCGTACCATTTTGTCGCACCGATCAGCAGCGGCGGTCGTCGTCCCGGACGACCATGGCCGACGGCGGCCCAGAAGCGGCGGGTGGCACGGGGACGTCGCTTCCCCTGCCACCCGCTCCGATCGGTCATTTCGCGTACAAGATCTGCTTGAGGTCCGCGAGATCCTGCCGGGCGGTCGCGGCCATGTCGGTGAACTGAGCATGGCGGACCCTCAGCACGTCCAGCTCGTCCTGCGCCTCCTGCAGTTGTCGCGGAAGCCGGTCCAGGTCCCTGGCCGCATACCGCCCTTCGGCGAGGTGCCCATCCGCCGCTTTCAGATGATGCGAGACCTGCCCGTGGAGCTGCCGCTCGACCTGTTCGATGCGGGCGGTCTGCCGAGCCAAGCCTTCCCGGGTCGGCACAAACGCAGAACGGGCGCCGAAGACCGTGTTATCCGTTGTGAGCCGGTCGCGAGTGGCGGCGGTGATCCGGCCGTCGCGAAAAGCCTTGTCCGTCTGTGCGCTGACGGAGCGCTTGGCGTCCCCCAGAAATCTCTGTGTCCTGCGGAGGTCCAACTCGGCTCGCTGCAGGCTGCGGTAAGCCTGGCTGGCTTTGATCCTGGTGTGCAGGGCCTCGGCGCGGATGGCGGGTTGGCTGTCGGCCAGCACGCGCCCCTGCGCCGTGATCCGCTGTTGCTGGGCCTCCAGTGTCTTGGCGACGCGGGCCTTGGCCGGCTCCCCGCGTACCAGGTCGGCCAGGCGGGTGAAGATCCGGCCGACCGCGTGCATGGCGGTACGGATCCACTGCTGCACCCGCTGGGCGAACGGCCGCAGCCGCGCCAGCAGGAACGCCCGGCCCTGCGGGGTGGCGAGCGCGGCGGCTCCCGCCAGCCCGGCCAGGCCGGTCAGCACGCCGCCCGCCCACTTGATCGTGGTCACCGCCACCTGCGCGACACCCGCCGCCACCGAGACGTGCTGGGCATGAGCGGCGGCGCGCGGCAGGACGCCGTCCTTGCCCTGCACGTGCTGGGCCAGCGCGTCACTGGCCGCGCCCGCGTTCGCCCCGCCGAGCCGGTACGCGCGGGCGCCGTCCGCGCTGATCGCCCCCTGAGAGGTCGCCACCGACTCCAGCACGGCGGCGTGGCGTTCCATCTCACCGGTGTGCGCCGGCTGCGGCACGCCCAGCGCGCCGAAGCCGACTGCCTCAAGCCCAGCGGTCATGGTCCGTGATCACCTCGTTAGCGGTCTCGGCCTGCCTGTTATGGGCGTTCATCAGCGCTTGTCCGTCACCCACGCCGTCCGAGTCGGCCAGCAACGCCTCCGAGCCGCCGGACAGCGCCTGCAGGAAGTCCTGGTAGGGGCGGGAGAACTCGGGATAGGGCAGCGGGGCGGTGCCGTGCAACTGCGCGCGCGTACCCTGGAGGCCCGACTGCTCGTCCGCCAGCGTGTGGAACGCCCGGGAGGATGCCTGGCGCCCGCTCTCATCCCACACGATCTTCTCATTGGTCACGAAATATCACCGTTCCTCGATACGGCGCAGCGCTTCGTCCAGACTTGCCGTCAACTGGGCGAAGTCACGGGCCGCCTGGAGTTCTAGGTCGTCCAGTCGGCGGATGAGCTCCTCCTCGTCCAGGCTCTCCTCCTCGGCGGGCGGCTCGGCGCGGCTCAGCCGGTCCTGTTGCGCCGCCCGTACCGCAGCGAGAACGTGCTCGGCCAGGTCCTTGGAGCTGAAGCGCATCGCGCGGGCGTTCAGCCGTAATTCGGCCAGCAGGCCGTCCTCGCCCACCACGGCACGGACCAGACCTCCGGCGGCCTCTCCCGAGCCGGTGGGCGAGTCGTCCTTGTATGGCGGGGCCATGGGCATTACTCCAGTCCAGGCGGTGACAACTGCCACATAAGATCAGCAATGTACACCGA
This sequence comes from Nonomuraea sp. NPDC002799, assembly GCF_053592075.1. NCBI lineage: Bacteria > Bacillati > Actinomycetota > Actinomycetes > Streptosporangiales > Streptosporangiaceae > Nonomuraea > Nonomuraea sp. NPDC002799. The sequence goes on along the minus strand of NZ_JBSFVA010000012.1, from coordinate 103,142 downwards.
CACGCCAGGAATCGCCGCTTCTGTTTCCGGGGACGGCGAACACGTCCGCATCGGTGTCAACCGTCTTGTCCGCGCGGCGGCACCGCGATGACACCAGGGGCGGCGCCGCGGGTGCCTTGAGCGCGGCCTCGTCCCACGCGGACCCGTTCGCGGGCGTTCTCTGATCAGGTGCAGGCTGCCGCCGACTGCTGGGTGCAAGGAATGTCCCGATCTTGGGACATTGTCATGACACCACCTCGACGTTTTCCGATCGACACTGAATCGACAAGCGTGTGCCGGGGCGCCCTTGCCAGTCCGTTCCGGCACACCGCTTGTCATTCACGGCGCCCGTTCGGGCGCGACCCCGGCGGCGTTCGCATTCCAGCGCCGATCTCAGCGCTGATCTCAGAGCCGGTTGAGGCCGGTCACGTGGAGCACCGCGCGGCCCTCCTCGTCGGACCCGGCCAGATCCACCTGGGCGTCGATGCCCCAGTCGCCGTCACCGGCCGGATCCTTGATCGTCTGCCGGACCTTCCACAACCCGCTCTCCTCCTCGATCCGCAACAACGCGGGCCCGCGCGCGTCGGCGTCGGTGAAGATCTCCTCGTGCTCGTCGTAGTACGCGTCCAGCGCCGCGCCCCAGTCGACGTCCGGAGCGAGCTCGGCCAGCTCGGCCTCCTTCTCGATGGCGCAGAGCTCGACCAGCCGGAACATCGCGTTGCGCACCAGCACGCGGAAGGCCCGCGTGTTGGCCGTGACCGGCCGGACCTTGGTCTCCAGCTGCTGGTGCTGCTCCAGCGCCTCGGCCGGGTTGGTCAGCTTCTCCCACTCGTCGATCAGCGAGGAGTCGACCTGGCGGACCAGCTCGCCCAGCCATTCGATCAGGTCGACCAGGTCCTCGGTCTTGAGGTGCTCGGGCACCGTGCGCGACAACGTCCGGTAGGCGTCGGCCAGGTAGCGCAGCACCGTGCCCTCGGACCGGGCCAGCTCGTAGAACTGGATGTAGTCGCCGAACGTCATGGCCCGCTCGAACATGTCGCGCACCACGGACTTCGGGCTCACCGTGTAGTCGCCCACCCACGGGTGCCCCCGCCGGTAGGTCTCGTACGCGCCGAGCAGCAGGTCCTCCAGCGGCATCGGGTACATGACCTCGGCGAGCTGCTCCATGCGCTCTTCGTATTCCATGCCGTCGGCCTTCATCTGCGCGACGGCCTCGCCCTTGGCCTTCTTCAGCTGGGCCGACAGGATCTGGCGCGGATCGTCGAGGATGGACTCCACGATCGAGACCATGTCGAGCGCGTAGGACGGCGACTCGCGGTCGAGCAGCTCGAACGCGGCCAGCGCGAACGTCGACAGCGCCTGGTTGAGCGCGAAGTCCTCCTGCAGGTCGATCGTCAGCCGGGCCCGCCGCCCCTGCTCGTCCGGCTCGGCGAACTGCTCCACCACGCCCCCGGCCAGCAGCGACCGGTAGATCGCGATGGCCTGGCTGATGTGCCGCCGCTGCCACTTGCGGTCCTCGTGGTTGTCGGTCAGCAGGTGCTTCATCGCCTGGAAGCAGTCGCCCGGCCGGTTGATGACCGCGAGCAGCATGGCGTTGCTGACCTTGAACCGCGAGTTGAGCGGCTCGGGCTCGGCCGTCTGGAGCTTTTCGAAGGTCTCCTCGCTCCAGCCGACGAAGCCCTCCGGCGCCTTCTTGCGCGCGTAGCCGCGCCGCCGCTTGGGATCATCGCCGATCTTGGCCAGCGCCTTGGCGTTCTCGACGTCGTGCTCGGGGGCCTGGCAGGCGACATAGCCGATGGTGTCGAAGCCCGCGCGGCCCGCCCGGCCGGCGATCTGGTGGAACTCGCGGGCGCGCAGCCGGCGCACCTTGTTGCCGTCGTACTTGGACAGCGCCGTGAACAGCACCGTCCTGATCGGCACGTTGACGCCGACGCCCAGGGTGTCGGTGCCGCAGATGACCTTCAGCAGGCCGGCCTGGGCCAGCCGCTCGACCAGGCGGCGGTATTTCGGCAACATCCCGGCGTGGTGCACGCCGATGCCGTGCTTGACGAGCCGGGACAGCGCCCGCCCGAACCGGGTCGTGAAGCGGAAACCGCCGATCAAGGCGGAGATGGCCTCTTTCTCGGCCTTCGTCGCCATGTTGATCGACATCAGGGCCTGGGCCCGCTCCATCGCGGCGGCCTGCGTGAAGTGCACGACGTAGACCGGCGCCTGCCCGGTGGAGAGCATCTCCTCCAGCGTCTCGTGCAGCGGTGTCATCCGGTAGGAGTAGATCAGCGGCACCGGCCGCTCGGCGTGCTTGACCACGGACGTCGGCCGTCCGGTGCGCCGGGTCAGGTCGCTCTCGAACATCGAGACGTCGCCGAGCGTGGCCGACATCAGGATGAACTGCACGCCGGGCAGCTCCAGCAGCGGCACCTGCCAGGCCCAGCCGCGGTCGGGCTCGGCGTAGAAGTGGAACTCGTCCATGACCACCTGGCCGATGTCGGCCGCCGCGCCGTCGCGCAGCGCCACGTTGGCCAGGATCTCGGCCGTGCAGCAGATGATCGGGGCGCCCGGGTTGACGCTCGCGTCGCCGGTCATCATCCCGACGTTCTCGGTGCCGAAGATGGCGCACAGGTCGAAGAACTTCTCCGACACCAGCGCCTTGATCGGCGCGGAGTAGAACGTGCGCACGTCCCTGGTCAGCGCGGCGAAGTGGGCGCCGGCGGCCACCAGCGACTTGCCGGAGCCCGTCGGGGTGGCCAGGATCAGGTTGCTGCCGGACAGGACCTCGATGAGCGCCTCCTCCTGGGCTGGATAGAGGGTGAGCCCCCGCTCGGCGTTCCAGGTGACGAACGCGTCGAAAATGGCGTCCGGATCGGCGTCGATCTCTTCGGGCAGGCGGTCAATGAGAAGGCTCACGCTCTCTATCCTGCCGAAGTTTGCCGCATGGTCGAACCCATGACGGCCGCGAACCCCGTCATCGCAGGTCAAGCTGGAGCAGCACGGTGTCGATCCAGCGCCCGTGCTTGAAGCCGACGGCCTTCAGCCGCCCTGCCTCCGCGAACCCGAACGTCGTGTGCAACCGCGTCGACGACGGGTCGCCCGAGTCGGCGATCACCGCCACGATCGTGCGGGCGGGCGTCTCGCGCACCCGGCCGATCAGCTCCGCGAGCAGCGACCGCCCGAGCCCCCGGCCCGTGAACCCGGGGGCCACGTAGATGCTGTCCTCCACGGTGTGCCGGTAGGCGGGCTTCGGCCGGTACTGGGAGGCGTAGGCGTACGCGGCCACCTCGCCGTCCACCTCGGCCACCAGGAACGGCAGCCCGGCCGCCGCGACGCCCTCCGCCTTCGCCCGCCACTGCGCCGGCCCGAGCGGCGTCTCGTCGAACGTGGCCACGCTGCCGGTCACGTAGTGGGCGTAGATGCCGCCGACGGCGGGCAGGTCGGCTTCGGCGAGGGCGCGGATCTTCGTCATGGGACCTCATTCTCCCGGGCGGCCGAGCACGGCTCACACCCGGGCGCGGGGCCCCGTCATCAGCAGGCCGCCGAGCAGCGCCAGCACCGCCATGACCGGCCAGCCGCCGGGCGCGAACCCGCCCGCGGTCAGCGTCAGCACCCCGCCCCCCACCAGCGCGGTCGCCACCAGCGTGTTCCCCGGGCCGGCCTGCCCGTACGGCAGCGCGGGCGGCGTCTCGAACCTGGCGAACCCCTTCACCAGCGGCCACATGACCAGGCAGAGCAGCCCGAACCAGAGCGGCCACCCGGCGAGCCAGAACGCGCTCCCCGGCACCGGCGTGTCGATCCCCAGCACGAGCACCACCACCCCGGTCACCGCGAACAGCGCCGGCATGTGCCACAGGTACACGGTCATGATCCGCGGCCCGGCCCAGGCCAGCAGCCGCCTCGTCGGCAGCCGCAGCAGCGCCGGCCGCAGCAGCGTGGCCAGCCCGATCTGCCCGGCTCCGACGGCGAGCATGGCCAGCGTGGGCGGGGCCATGTTCGACATCTCGGCGCCCGGCAGGCCGATCATGCTGCCCGGATAGGGCCCGAACAGCACCAGCAGCACCGCCGCCCCGAACCCGGCGGCCGCCAGCAGCGCGGGCCGCCGCAGCCGGCCCTCGGCGTAGAAGAAGCCGAGCTGGTGCACCGCCAGCCACACGAACACGATGTTCAGATAGCCGATCGCCTCGAAGCCCGCCGAGAAGCGCAGCACGTCCGTCAGCACCGCCCCGGCGGCCAGCGCCGCGGGGACCCGCAGGCCGTACCTCTCGTGCAGGCGCAGCGCGTACGGAGTGGCCGTGACGGCGATCAGGTACACGGCGAGGAACCACAACAACTGCCCGGTCAGCTTCGCGCCCACCTCCAGCGGCTGGGCCGGCACGCCCAGCGTGAGCAGCACATGGGGGAGCGGGATCCACACCGCGGCCAGCGGCAGCAGCGGCCAGGCCAGCCGCCGCAGCCGCGTCGCCTGCCACCGCTGCGGGCTCGTGACCGACCTGCCGAAGCTGATCGCGTTCGCCGCGCCGCCCGCGAAGAAGACCAGCGGCATGACCTGGCTGAGCCACGTCACCACCCACACGCCGGGCGTCGCGAGGGCGTTGCCCGTGCTCAGCCGGACTCCGTCATAGGAGATCACCGGGATCGTCCAGTGCTGGAACACGATGAGCGCCATACCGAGCACCCGGAGCAGGTCGATGAACGGGTCCCGCGCCGCCGGGCGCGCACCGGCCAGGGGCCGCGGGAGCGGGTCCCGCGCCGCCGGGCGGCGCGGAGCCACACCCGCGGCGGTGGGGCGGTCCAGCAGGACGGTCATGGGAGCCTCGTTTCACGGGGGAGCGACTGCCTCAAGACTTCCGCCCGGCTCCCGCGGGCACATTGACGCGAGCCGCCGTCTTGGCCGGGTGATCCCACCACCGGCCCTGGTAGGGCTGGCCCTACCCCCGCACACCGGTGCACCTGCTCGTCGGGCGGCAGCCGAAGCCCTACCGTGAATGCCATGCGCTCCCGGATGAGGCGGGTCCTCCTTGACACCCGCTACACACTTGTCGGCTTCCCCACGACCATCATCGGCTTCGTGCTCATGATCGCCGGCTTCGCCGCGGGCGTGGGCACCGCCGTGGTGTGGATCGGTGTGCCCCTGCTGGCCGGCACGGTGCTGGTGGCGCGCGGGTTCGCCGACGCGGAGCGCGGCTGGCTGTCCGACGTGCTCTCCCGGCCGCCGGTGCGCCCCCGCTACAAGCCCGCGCCGCAGGGCGCCGGCCGCTTCCGCCGCCTGGTGAACCCGCTGGCCAGCGGCCAGTCCTGGCTCGACCTGCTGCACGGCATCCTGAACCTGCCGTTCGCGATCATCGCGTTCGTGCTCACCGTCGTCTTCTGGGCGATCCCGCTCGCGGCGCTGACCTGGCCGCTGTACGGCATCATCACCTCCCGCATCCCCGGCAACGTCGAGCTGCCCGAGCTGCTGGGATTCGGCGACGGCTACCTCGTCACCTCGGTCTTCTACGTCTGCCTCGGCCTGGTCTTCGCCGTGATCATGCCGTTCGCGGTGCGCGGCGCCGCGCTGATCAGGGCCGGGCTCGGCCGGGCGCTGCTGACCGGCGTCGCCGAGCTGCAGGAGCGCATCGACGACCTGGCCCAGGGCCGGGCCGCCGCCGTGTCCGCCGAGGCCAACGCGCTGCGCAAGCTGGAGCGCGACATCCACGACGGGCCGCAGCAGCGCCTGGTCTCGCTGGCCATGGAGCTGTCCAGGGCGCAGCGTCAGCTCGCCAAGGACCCCGAGGCGGCCCAGGTCACGATCAAGGAGGCGATCACGGCCACCCGTGAGACGCTCGACGAGCTGCGTGCGCTCTCGCGCGGCATCGCCCCGCCCATCCTGTCCGACCGCGGCCTCGCGCCCGCTCTCGCCGCCCTGGCCGGGCGCTGCACCGTCCCCGTCGACCTCGACGTGCAGACCGTCGATCGCTACCAGGCCGCCGTGGAGAACGCGATCTACTTCGTCTGCGCCGAGACCCTCACGAACGTGGCCAAGCACAGCCGCGCGGAGCTCTGCACCATTCAGCTCATCCGTCTCGGAGACGTCCTCATGCTGACGATCGGGGATGATGGGGTCGGCGGCGCACACGTCGCCAAAGGACACGGTCTCGCCGGCCTGGCCGATCGGCTCCGCGCCGTAGACGGGGAGCTGGCCGTGCAGTCGCCGGACGGCGGGCCGACATTGATCGTGGCGGAGGTTCCGTGCGGGTAGTCGTGGCCGATGACGCTGTACTGATCAGGGAGGGCCTGGTCAGGTTGCTGGAGGAGTTCGGCTGCGAGGTGGTGGCGACCGTCGGCGACGGCGACGCGCTCGTCGAGGCGGTCGCCGAGCACAAGCCGGACGTGTCGGTGGTCGACGTGCGGATGCCGCCGTCCTTCACCGACGAGGGGCTGCGGGCCGCGGTCGAGGCGCGGCGCCGGGTACCGGGCGCGCCCGTGCTCATCCTGTCGCAGTACGTCGAGGTCTCCTACGCCGACGACCTGCTGGCCGACGCCCGTGGCGCGGTCGGCTACCTGCTGAAGGACCGGGTGGTGGACGTTGACGAGTTCCTGGAGGGCCTGCGGCGGGTGGCCGCCGGCGGCACCGTGTTCGATCCGCAGGTGGTGTCGCAGTTGATGGTGCGCAGGCGTAGGGACGACCCGCTGGCCCTGCTGACGCCGAGGGAGCGCGAGGTGCTCGGGCTGATGGCCGAGGGGAAGTCCAATCCGGCCATCGGGCGGCAGCTCGTGATCAGCGACGGGGCCGTGGAGAAGCACATCAGGAGCATCTTCAACAAGCTCGGCCTCTACGCGGAGGACAGCGACCAGCATCGCCGGGTGCTCGCCGTGCTGACCTACCTGCGTTCCTGACCCCTGCGCGTGACTTCTGCGCGTGACCCCGGTGCGGGCCCGCCGGGTGGAGCGGGGGCGGCTTCCGCTCTCCGGCCCCTCCTGGCCTGCCGAGGGGGTCGCTGGCCGGTCCGCGCGACGCTGCGCGCGGACCTGGCCGCTCGGGTTTAAGCGAGCGCGTCGACCAGCTTCTTGCGCTGCTGGGCGCCCAGGCCGCCGAGGCGGCGCTTCTCGTCGACGCCGGCCTCCTCCATCAGCGCGGTGGCCTTGGCCGGACCGACGCCCTTGACGGCGCGGAGCGCCTGGGACACCTTGATCTTCTTGGCGATGTCGTCGTCACGCTCCAGGAGCTGGGCGAACGTCAGCTCGCCTGCCTTGACCTTCGCCAGCAGAGCCGTGCGGGCGGCGCGGGCCTCGGCGGCCTTGGCCAGAGCCGCCTGGCGCTGCTCGGGGGTGAGAATGGGAAGTGCCATTTCGTTCTCTCCTCGGGGAGTTGCGTTCGGGATTCTGTTACCCGTGGTGCAGTGGCTAATCATGGCGGATACCAGCGGTTCGTGTTGCGGAAAGTGCCCGCTCAACGTGTCCGCCGCACCGACTCGGCCGCTTGCGCGCACGCCACGTCCCGTGTGGGCGTGCCTCCGCTGACGCCTGCGCCGCCGGCCACGGGCTCTCCCTCACCGTGGTCCGCCCACCGGGGGATGCCGCCTCCCAGTCAGGTGAAACGGCCATCGGCCAGGCCGGCCGGCTCCCCTCCTGGAGCGGTCGCCGCGACCGGCTCCGCGGTGGTCCGCGCAGGGCCGCCGAGGGGTACGCCCGGCCCGGCGCTAGCACCGGCCCCGCGATCTCCGCACCCTTCCTACGCTGGAAAGACAGCGGATGGCCGCCCTCGCCGGCGACCGCGGCCGAGATCGCCGCACCCTCGCGGAGCGCCTGCTTCACGGCCGCTTCCGTCCTGCGGAGGGGCGAGTTCGAGACGCACGCGTACGCCCCTCGGCTCGTGATTGTTTCGCGCATGGGAGCCTTCCATGCGGATCGTGCCCCGGACGGGCCTCGCAAGATCGCGTGGGCAAGCGGGAAGCAAGTCGGTTATGTCGGCTTATCCCTGCTCAAGGTGGAATGCGTCACATTCTGCGGATCGGGCGTGTCGTGACCCTGGTCAGGGTGGTTTTCGCGCCAGCGATCGAGTCCGTCCGGGGTGAGGAAGGTGTCGAAGACGGACTCCATGGCGCCGAGAAGCGCGCCGCGCCAGCCCAGGGCCGAGCCCTCGATCCTGGGCGGGTGGTCGCGGCGGATCGCCATGAGTCCCGGCCGGCAGGTCTCCAGCAGGGCCTCGGGGGCCCGCTCGTACAGCTCGGCGCCGTGGCCTGACAGGGTCACGACCTCGGGGTCGTGCGCGTTGACCAGGGCGGCGATGCCGCGTCCGAGTGCCGCGGCGTTCTCGGCCACGGCCCGCTCGCTGGTGGCCAGCACGTGCTCGGCGTGCTCGCGGCCCCGGCCGCCGCCGTGGGCGAGGCCGACGTGGCGCAGCAGGGCGTTCGCGCCGACGTCCATGCTCCAGCAGCCCACGGCGCCGCACGGGCAGAGCCGGTCGCCGCCGGTGAGCGGCATGTGGCCGAACTCGGCGCCGCTGCCGCCCGCGCCGGCGAGCGGGCGGCCGTCGACGACCAGGACGCCGCCGAGGTCGAAGTCGACGTGCAGGTGCAGGCCCACCCGGACGCCCCGCAGCCGGCCCCGCCGCGCCTCGGCCAGGGCCGCGAACGCGGTGTCGTTCCCGACCACGAGCGGCACGCCGCCGGGCTCGGTGAACGCGCCGCCGGGGGACAGGCCGAGCAGGAGCGGCACGTTCACCGAGCGCCAGCCCAGATGGGAGATGTCCACCAGGCCGCCGTGCCGCACCGGGCCGGCCAGTGCCACCCCGATCCCGGCGACGCGGTGCCCGAAGCGTGCCCGGCAGGCGGCGACGGCCTCGCCCAGGGCGCCGAGCGTGCCTTCAGGGGTGCCGTCGTGCGGGCGGACCTCGAGGACGGTGGCCCGGCCGCCCAGCTCGCACGCGGCCAGCTCCCAGGCGTCCTCCCGCACGTCCACGGCCAGGGCCAGCGGTCCGCGCGGATGCGGGCCCGGCACCTGGGTCGGCCGCCCGCGCGCGTGCCCGGCGGCCGGCTCCTCGTGCAGCAGCTCGTCGCCGGCCAGCCCGGCGACCAGCACGGAGGCCGTCCCCCTGGCCAGCCGCAGGTCGCGGGTCAGTTGCGAGCGGGTATGGGCGGCCCCGCAGTCGTGCACGGCACGCAGCAGCCGGACCCGGTTGTGCGCGCGCAGCTCGCCGCTGGTCGTAGCACCCTTCACAGAGCACAGTTTATGCTCTAGCCGTGAACAAAAGCCTCACTGATGCAAAAAGAGCTCGTGTCGGAGTTTTCGGTTTCTTCTTCCTTGCCGGTTTTGTCATGGGTCTGTGGGCGGCCGGGCTGCCGTCGCTGAACGATCGGCTGGAGCTCGGACCCGCCCGGCTGGGCAGCGTGCTGCTGTTGATCTCCGCCGGAGCGCTGGTGTCGATGCTGGCGGCCGGGCCGCTGGTGGACCGGTTCTCCAGCCGCCGGGTTTGCTGGATCGCCGGGCCGTTCTCCGGAGCGGTGCTGCTCGGGCCCGCGCTCGCGTCCTCGTACTGGATGCTGGCGGCCCTGGCGGTCCTGTTCGGGATCGGGCTGGGGGTGACCGAGATCGCCATGAACGCCCACTCCGTCGAGGTCGAGCGGCGCTACGGCCGGCCGATCATCTCCTCCTTCCACGGCACGTGGAGCCTGGGCGGCGCGGCCGGCGGCGGGCTCACCTCGCTCATCCTGCAGGCGGGGCTGGACGCGCAGGTGCTGCTGGTCGTGGCGGCGCTGGTGGTGCCGTTCCTGTACGTCCCGGCGGCCCGGCTGCTGCTGCCCGACCCGCCCGCGCACGCCGACGCCGAGTCGGGCGCCACGACGGGCGGCTCGCTGAAGTGGGGGCTGATCGCGCTGCTCGGGCTGGCCGCGTTCGCCGGGCATCTGAGCGAGGGGGCGGCCATCGACTGGGCCGCGCTGCACGCCCGCTGGGTGCTGCTGACCGATCCCGCCCTGGCGCCGCTGGCCTACACGATCTTCTCGGTGGCGATGACGACCGTGCGGCTGCTGGGCGACCCGATCAGAGGGCGGCTCGGATCGGTGCGCACCATCCAGCTCGCCGGGCTGTTCGCCACCGCCGGCTACGTCCTCGTGCTCGTCTCTCCCGTGGTGGGAGAGCCGCTGCGGGTGGTGTGCGCGTGGACCGGATGGGCGCTGGCCGGCGTGGGGCTGGCCACCGTGGTGCCGGTGCTGTTCAGCGCGGTGGGCGCGGCCGGCGGGCGGGTCGGCCGGGCGCTGGCCATGGTGACGGCCTTCGGCTACAGCGGGCTGCTGCTGGGGCCGGCGGTGCTCGGGTACGTGGCGGAGTCGTCGTCGTTGCCGATCGCGCTCATCATCCCGGCCGTCCTGGCCGCCGTGGTGGCGGTCACCGGAGCCCCGGCCATCCGCGCCCTGCTCCGGCTCTCCGCCCCCGCGCCGGCGTCCGCTCCCGGGGCGGCTGATTCGGGGACGGCTGAACCGCGGTCGGCTGATCCGGGGGGCGCGCCCGCCGGGCGGGGCCACGAGCCCGAGCCGGCGCGCGACTGATCCCCTGCGGCTCGTTCCCCGGCGGGGACGAGCCGCATGACCCCAATTCCCTACTACGGGGACCGAAAATCGGCCGAACGTAACCTGACCTGCTGTTATGTGATCGTGACTTGACCTGCAAGTTACATCCAGGTTTCATGTCCCCCAACCCAGTAAACGTTTACAGGTTTTGCCGCGTAAACGATTACTCCCCTGGAAGGACAACCTTGGCCGACGGACCCACGATCAACACGATCGCCGCTCGCGCCGGTGTCTCGATCGCCTCCGTCTCGCGGGTCCTGAACGGCCTGCCGACCAGGCAGGAGACCGTGCGCAAGGTGACGGCCGCCGCCGACGAGCTCGGCTACGTGCGCAACGCCGTGGCCAGGTCTCTCAAGTCGCGCCGCACCCACCAGGTCGCCTTCGCCATGGCCGACGTCGGCAACCCCGCCTACCTGGCCATGCTCCGCCAGATCCAGCCGGTCCTGAAGGCCGCCGGATACCGGCTCCTGCTGCATTCGACCGACGCCGTCGCGGCCGACGAGATCGACGTGCTGCACAGCCTGGGCGAGCGGTACGTGGACGGGCTGATCATGAGCCCGCTCCGGGTCACCGAGACCCACCTGGAGATGCTGGCCGCCGCCAGGACCCCCGTCGTGATCATCGGCTCGGTGCCTGAGGGGACACGCGTCGACAACGTGCGCGCCGACTCCCGCACCGGCGTCCGGCTGGCCATCGACCACCTCCACGCGCTCGGCCGCCGCCGGATCGGCATGATCAACGGCCCGCTCGACACCGTGCCGGGCGCCGCCCGCGGCTCGGCCTACCGGGAGGCGCTCGGCGACGTCGGCCTGCCTTACGACGACGACCTCGTGCAGATCGGCGACTTCTACCGCGCCGAAGGGCGCCAGGCGGTCACCGAGCTGCTCGACCGGGTGCCCGGCGTGGACGCGCTGCTGTGCGCCAACGACCTGATCGCCCTCGGCGCGCTCGACGTGCTGCGGGCCGCCGGCCGGCGGGTGCCCGAGGACGTGGCGGTGGTCGGCATGGACGACACCGACCTGGCAGCGGCCTCCTGGCCGTCGTTGACGAGTGTGTCGCTCGGGTCGGCCGAGCGCGGCAAGGTCGCCGCCGAGCTGCTGCTGGAGCGGCTGCAGGGCGGCGAGGGCGAGCCGCGGCTGGTGACCGTCCCGCCCCGCCTGGTGGTGCGGGCGTCCACGGCCGGCGAATCGGCCGACGACCTGCGTACGGACCGGAAGGAGAGCGTCCAGTGACGGCGACCGTGACAAGGCCGGCGCCGCCGCGGCGGCCGCACGGCAGGCGCCGCGTGATCTCGCGCCCCACGCGCGAGATGTGGCTGCTCATGCTGCCCGCGATGGTGCCGGTGTTGCTGTTCAGCGTGGGACCGCTGCTGTACGGCATCGGCCTGGCGTTCACCGACGCCCGCAACTCGCGCAACCACGAGACGAGCTTCGTCGGCCTGGAGAACTTCGGCCGGCTGCTCACCGACGACGAGTTCTGGTCCTCCTTCAAGATCGGCGCGATCTGGTCCGTCTCGGTGACCCTGCTGCAGTTCCTGGCCGCGCTCGGCCTGGCGCTGCTGCTGAACGAGAACCTGCGCTTCAGGGGCGTGGCCAGGGTGTTGTCGGTGGTGCCGTGGGCGATGCCCCCGGTGGTCATCGGCCTCATGTGGAAGCTCGTCTACCACCCCGACGCCGGCATCCTGAACGACCTGCTCGGCACCGACATCAACTGGCTGGCCGACTTCTCGCTCGCGCTGCCCGCGATCATCGTGGTCGGCATCTGGACCGGCATGCCGCAGACCACGGTCGTGCTGCTGGCCGGCCTGCAGAACGTGCCCAAGGAGCTCTACGAGGCCGGCGAGATGGACGGAGCGGGCTCCTGGCGGCGCTTCTGGAGCATCACGCTGCCGCAGCTCCGCCCGGTGATCATCGCGATCACCTCGCTCGACTTCGTCTGGAACATCAATCAGTTCGGCCTGGTCTACGTGCTCACCCAGGGTGGCCCCGGCGGGCAGACGCGGTTGCCGATGTTGTTCGCCTACGAGGAGGCGTTCAGGTACCGCATGGCCGGTTACGCCTCGATGCTCGGCCTCGCCATGGCGATCGTCGTGCTCGCGGTGCTCGGCCTGTACCTGTGGCGGCAGATGAGGGAGAGCAAGTGAAACGGCCCGCACAGTATCTCGCGCTGGTCGCCTACGTCGTCTTCCTGGCCTTCCCGCTGGTCTGGCTGCTGTCGACGGCGCTGAAGACGCCGCAGGAGATGGCCATGGCGGACCCGACGTGGATCCCCAGGGAGCCGACGCTGGTCAACTTCTCCGACGCGTTCGGTGAGCAGGACCTGGTCGGCGCGTCCGTCCGCAGCCTCATCGTGGCGCTGTTCAGCAGCGTCATCACGGTGCTGATCTCGCTGCCGGCCTCGTACGCCATGGCCCGCTACCGCAGCCTGGTGAGCCGGATCGCGATCGGGTGGGTGCTGGTCAGCCAGGTCTTCCCGTTCATCCTGATCATCATTCCGCTCTTCCTGATCCTGCGGGACCTGGAGCTGGTGAACACGCTGCCGGGCCTCGTGGTCGTGCACGTGACGTTCACCCTGCCGTTCGCGCTGTGGATGCTGCAGGGCTACGTGCGCTCGGTGCCGCGCGAGCTGGAGGAGGCCGCGGCCGTGGACGGCGCGTCCCGGCTGCGCTCGCTCGTCAGCGTGGTGGCGCCGCTGCTGGCGCCCGGCGTGGTGGCCACGTTGTTGTTCTCGTTCATCTCGTCATGGAACGAGTTCATGTTCGCGCTCGTGGTCCTTCAGGATCCCGACGTCATGACACTCCCGCTGACGCTGGTGCGGTTCACCGGCCCGGAGGGGGTGGCCAGGCTCGGCCCGCTGGCCGCGGCGTCGCTCATGGCGACGATCCCGAGTCTGATCTTCTTCGCAATCATTCAGCGGCGACTGAAGTCCGGCCTGATGGCCGGCGCCGTCAAGGGCTAGTAGGAGGCTCCTATGCGAATCAAGTCCGCTCTGGCGGCAGCGGCGGTCGTCGCGCTCGCCGCCGCGTGCGGCAGCGGTGGAGGTGGAGGCGGCGAGACCGCGTCCTCCGCCGACGAGCCGGTCAAGATCGACTTCCTCAGCCTGGCCTGGCAGAAGGAATCCGTCGCCGCGAACAAGCAGCTCGTGGACGAGTGGAACAAGGCCAACCCGAAGATCCAGGTCACCTACGTGCAGGGGAGCTGGGACAACGTCAACGACCAGCTCGTGACCCAGTTCGCCGGCGGCACGGCGCCCGACGTCATCCACAACGACTCACCCGCCCTGTCCGGCTTCGCCGCCGACGGCTTCCTGCTGGAGCTCGGCGCCAAGTTGCCCGCCGAGCTCAAGAGCGACATCCCGCAGCCCGCCTGGGACACCGTCACCTTCGACGGCGGCAAGGGCGAGCAGGGCGTGTACGGCGTGCCGTTCCTGCAGGAGTCGCAGGTCATCATCGCCAACAAGAAGCTGCTCGACGAGGCCAAGGTGCGCATCCCGACCGCGGACAGCCCGTGGACGTGGGACGAGTTCTCCGAGGCCGCCAAGAAGATGACCAAGAGCGGCACGTTCGGCGTGGCCTGGCCGATGAAGTCGCCGGTCAACAAGACGCTCAACCTGGCGCTCAACTTCGGCGGCACGTTCTTCCAGACCACCGACGGCAAGACCACGGTGAAGGTCGGCCCCGAGGAGCGCGAGGTCCTCCAGCGCATCCACGACCAGCTCTACAAGGACAAGTCGGCCGACCCGGCCGCGCTCGGCCAGGGCACCGCGGACCCGCTGCCGGCCTTCTACAAGGGCAAGTTCGCGCTGCTGCCCGCCGGCGTGTACCTGCGTCAGCAGGTCGTCGAGCAGGCTCCCGACGGGTTCGACTGGGTCACGCTGCCGGCGCCCAAGGGCACCAGCGTCCAGCAGGGCGCGGTCTCGCAGACGTTGTCGATCGCGCAGGACAGCAAGCACCCGGACGAGGCCATGAAGTTCATCTCGTTCTTCCTGAACGGGGCGAACCAGGCCAAGCTCGCCAAGGGCGACTGGCTGCTGCCGACCTCCCAGAAGGCCGCCGCCGACCCGGCGATGACCACCGCCGAGAACGGCTGGGACGTGGCCACGGCCTCCGGCAAGAGCCTCGTGGTGGCGCCGTTCCTGAAGGTGAACGGGTTCGACGAGTGGAAGAGCAAGGTGGCCACGCCGGCCCTGCAGGAGTACTTCGCCAACAAGATCACCATCGACCAGGTGGCGGCGAAGCTCGTCGAGGACGGCAACAAGGTGTTGGAGCGGTACCAGCGGTGACTTATCGGGACAGAGCCCGGGGGTGTCTGCTCGGCCTCGCGGCCGGCGACGCCCTCGGGGCCCCGGCCGAGAACCTGTCGCCGTCGGAGATCCGGCGGCGATGGGGCCGGCTGACCGAGATCGAGGGCGGGGGGACGGACGACACCGAGTACGCCATCTTCGCCGCCTCCCTGCTGGTGCGGCACGGGCACGGACTGAGCCCGGCGGACGTGGCCGCGGCCTACCGCGCGGACATCATCCCGCTGGTGACGGGCCCCATGCGCGGGGCGGGCTTCTCCGAGCTGGGCACCATCGAAGCGCTTCGCCGCGGCCTGGAGCCGCCGCTGACCGGTCTCGTGCACCTGCACGGATGGTCGGACGGGCTGGCCATGCGGGCCGCGCCGTACGGGATCTTCTGCCCCGGCGATCCCGCCGAGGCCGCCCGGCTGATGGAGCAGGACGGCCTGGTCAGCGGATCGGGAGAGGGCATACTCGGCGGCCGGGCGGTCGCCGGGGCGGTGGCCGCCGCGATGAGCGGGGCCACGCCGGACGAGATCGTCGCGGCCGCGCTGTCGGTGATCCCCGGCGACTCGTGGACGGCCAGGAACATCGTGCGCGTCCGTGAGGTGCTCGCCCGGGACCTCGCCGAGGACGCTCTCGTCGAGGCGTTGCACGAGGCCGTCGTGGTCCGGCACTACCCCTGGACCGACGTGGCCCCCGAGGCCGTGGCGCTCGCGCTGGCCGCCTTCCTGGCGGGCGGCGGCGAGGTGGAGGCGTCCGTGACGTTCGGGGTGAGCCTGGGCAGGGACGCCGACACGATCGGCGCCATCGCCGGCGCGATCGCCGGCGCTCATCAGGGCGAGCGCGGCGTCCCCGGGCGCTGGGCCGCCAGAATCGGGCCCGTGACGGGGAAATGCCTGCCCGTCGTGGCCGGAAGACATGTGCTGGACGTCGCCGACGAACTGGCGGAAGGACTGTAGATCACCATGTCGGGGGACAGAATCAGGGGGGCCTTCGCGGGGCTCGCCGTCGGTGACGCCGCGGGCTGGCCCGCTGCCAGGCACCGCGCGGCCCTGCACGCCCCCTGGAGCAGACGCCTGCACCGGGAGCTCGACGCGTTCGCCGAGGAGCACCGCGTCACCACGCTGCCGGTGCCGTTCGCGCTGAACCAGCCCATCGCGCCGCTGGCCATCGGGCCGTCCGACGACGCCGAATGGCTCGCCTGGACCGCGCTGACCATCGACCGGCCGCGGGCCGAGGCGTTCAGGGAGCTGACGGGCGTGCGCGCCCGCATCTCGGTGGCGACCGCGCTGGACAATCTGGCCAAGGGCGTCGAGCCGCCCGCGTCCGGGCACGACAACCCGCACTTCTTCGACGACGCGGCTGCCGTCAGGGCCGTCGCGTTCGGGGCACTCGGGCGCGACCCCACGCGGGACGCCCAGGTGACGAACGCCGGAGACGGCGTCCTCGGCGCCCAGGCCATGGCGGCCGCGGTGGCCGAGGCCGTCGCCTCCGGCTCGGTCACGCGGGCGGTCGAGGCGGCGCTGGCCGTCCTGCCCGAAGACAGCGCCATCGGCCACAACGCCCGCGCGGCGCTGGCCGTGACGCGGAAGGCGGGCGACCCGTTCGGCGCGGTGCCCGCGCTGGACGCCGTGCTGCTCGACCACGTGTACAGCTACGGCGTGGGGGCCGCGCAGACCGTTCCCGCGGCCCTGGCGCTGGCCGAGGCGGCGGGCGGTGAGCTGACGCGGGCCGTGCCCGCGGCGGCGTGCCTGTCCGCCCTGGCCGACTCGGCGCCCGCGCTGACCGGGGCGCTGACGGGGGCGTGCGGGGGATTCGACGCGATCCCGGAGGGGTGGACCGCGTCGTCCCGCACGCTGGCCGGTTGCTGCCTGCCTGACCTGGCGGGCCAGGATCTGATCGAACTACTGGAGGGAATCGCATGACGCCGCTTGAAGACAGGGCCACTGGCTGCTTGGCGGGGGCGGCGGTCGGTGACGCGCTGGGCGGCGCCACCGAGGGCTGGACGCCGGAACAGATCGTCGAGCGGTACGCGGGACACGTCGAGGGGATCGTGCCGCCGTTCAACGAGGACTGGGCCAACGCCCGGCCGATCGCGCCGTACCACAAGGGCGACGGCAACATCACCGACGACACCCTGATGACGCACGCCCTGGTCCGCGTGTACGAGAAGGCCGGCGGGCACCTGGACGCGTACTCGATGGCCGAGCACCTGGTGCCCGAGCTGATGGGTCAGCGGCGGTGGATCCCCGAGTTGGAGGCCGAGGCGCTGCCGCTGCAGCGGATCTTCCTGGCCGAGAAGTGGATCGTGGCCAGGCTGCACTACGGGCACGTGGACCCGCGCGAGGCCGGTGTCGGGAACATCGTGAACTGCGGGGCGGCCATGTACGTCGCCCCCGTCGGCATCGTCAACGCCGCCGACCCCGACGCCGCCTACGCCGAGGCCATCGACCTGGCCGGAGCCCACCAGTCGAGTTACGGCCGCGAGGCCGCCGGGATCATGGCCGCCGCCGTCGCCGAGGCCATGCGGCCGGGCGCCACGGTCGACTCCGTCGTCGCCGTCTGCCTGCGCCTGGCCAAGGACGGCACCAGGGCCGCCATCGAGGCGGTCTGCGCGGCCGCCGCCTCCCTGGGGCACTGGGACGGGTCGTTCGAGGCCCTGCGCGCCGCCGTGCGGCCCTACGACACGGTCGCCGACACCTACCGCGACCAGGGACTGGGCGCCCGGCGGCCGAGCCGGGTGCACAGCATCGAAGAGCTGCCGCTGGCGCTCGGGTTCCTGGTGATCGCCAAGGGCGACTACCGCGGCACCGTGCTGGGCGGCGTCAACTACGGGCGCGACGCCGACTCGATCGCCTCCATGGGCGGAGCCATCGCGGGCGCGCTCGGCGGCCTGGCCTCGATCCCGCAGCAGTGGGTGGAAGAGGTGGGGACGGCCAGCCGTACGGACCTGGTGGCTCCCGGGCTCGCCATCGCCGGGGTGGCGCGGCGGGTGCACGCCGACGACCTGGCCCGCCGGCGCGCCCACGAGGACGCCTTCGCCGACCTCGACCCCCGATGATCCGGCTCACCTGGGTCCAGCCGGAGGACCTGGTCGGGCATGAGCTCCGCCAGGCCGAGGAGGACGGCAGAGCGGGCGCCGACGGGCGGGTCGCGGAGATCGCCGGCCGGTGGCACGCGGCCGGCGGGCACGACGCCCCGCCGCGCGCCGGGGCCTCCGAGCCGGGCGCGGCCAAGCTGCGCGGGCTGGCCGAAGAGCTGCTCGACGAGCTGGCCGCCATCCCGTCCCCGCTGGACGAGCCGTCGGACCTGGCCGGCATCATCGCCGCCAGCCCCGGCTGGCCGGGGTCACGAGCGGGCGCCCCGGCCGAGGTGGATCCCGAGCGGGTCCTGGGGGCCTGGCTCGGGCGGGCGGCCGGGTGCGTGCTCGGCAAGCCGGTGGAGAAGATCCCGCGCGCGGGCATCAGGCAGATCGCCGAGTCCACCGGCAACTGGCCCATCAAGGGCTGGTTCACCGCCGAGGGCCTGCCCGAGGACATCGCCGCCCGCTGGCCGTGGAACCGCCGCAGCGCCGTCAACTCGCTGGCCGAGAACGTCGACGGCATCCCCGAGGACGACGACCTCAACTACCCGCTGCTGGCCCTGTCCCTCCTGGAGCGGCACGGCCACGGCTTCACCACCGAGGACGTCGCCAAGCTCTGGCTGGACGAGCTGCCCGCCGGCCGGACGTTCACCGCCGAGCGCGTCGCGTACCGCAACCTCCTGGACGGCGTCGAGCCGCCGGGGACGGCCACCTACCGCAACCCGTTCCGCGAGTGGATCGGCGCGCTGATCAGGACCGACGTCTACGGCTGGGTCAATCCCGGCGATCCGGCCGCGGCGGCGGAGCAGGCGTGGCGCGACGCCCGCCTCACGCACACCGCGAACGGGATCTACGGGGCGATGTTCGTGGCGGCGATGTGCGCGGCCTCGCTGGTGGCCGCGTCGGCCGAGGAGGTCGTCGCGGCGGGCCTGTCGGTGGTGCCCGCCGGGTCGCGCCTGCACGAGGCGGTCCGCCTGGCCACCGCGGACGCCGCCGCCGAGCCCGACTTCGAGCGGGTCATCGACCGCCTGCACGAGCGGCACGGCGCCCTGCACTGGGTGCACACGATCAACAACGCGGCCCTCGTCGCCGCCACGCTCATCCACGGCCGGGGCGACTTCACCGCCACGATCGCCGGCGCGGTCGCCGGCGGCTGGGACACCGACTCCGCGGGCGCCACCGCCGGCTCGGTCGCGGGCGCGCTGCAGGGCGGCGTGCCCGCCGGCTGGCGGCTGCGCGACAGCCTGGCCAGCAGCCTGACCGGGTTCGACGGGGTGGGTCTCGGCGAGCTGGCAGGACGTACTCGGGAGATGATGACGTCATGATCTCGGTTTTCGGCAGCGCGAACATGGACCTGGTCGCCTACGTCGCCGAAGCCCCCAAACGCGGTGAGACGGTGACCGGTCACCGGTTCCGCACCGTGCCCGGCGGCAAGGGCGCGAACCAGGCCATCGCCGCCGCCCGCGCGGGCGGCGATGTGGCCTTCCTGGGGGCCGTCGGCGACGACGGGTTCGGCGCGGAGATGCGCGCCTCGCTGGCGGAGGCCGGAGTCGACGTACGCGGCCTGCGCCAGGTGCCGGGTCCCAGCGGCATCGCCCACATCGTGGTGGACGACGACGGCGGCAACTCGATCATCGTCGTCCCCGGCGCGAACGGCACCGTCACCGGCCCGTCCGGCGACGACCTGGCCGCCATCGCCGGGTCCCGGGCGCTGCTGCTGCAGCTTGAGCTGCCGATGGCGGCCGTGGTGGCGGCGGCGCGGGCGGCGTACGTCGCCGGCGTGCCCGTCTACCTCACCCCGGCGCCCGCGCAGCCGCTGCCGGCGGAGCTGCTGGAGTCGGTCGCCACGATCGTCCCGAACGAGCACGAGGCCGCCGCCATCACCGGCGTCGCCGGTGCGGACGCCGCCCTGGAGGCGCTCCTTGAGCTGGTCCCCGAGGCGGTCATCACCCTCGGCTCCGAAGGCGCGCTGTACGGCGCGCGGTCGGGGGAGCGGGTGCTGGTCGCGGCCGAGAAGGTCAAGGCCGTGGACACGACGGCGGCCGGCGACACCTTCGTGGGGGCGCTGGCCGTGGCGCGCTGCTCCGAAGGGCTGACCATGAAGGACGCCCTGCGTTTCGCCTCCGTGGCCGCCGCGCTCTCCGTGCAGCGTGCGGGAGCCAGCACCTCGATGCCGGCCCGCCGGGAGATCGAGGACGCGCTGCGCTGACGGTCCCGTCAGTTGGCGTGCGTCCAGGAGAGGCGGGCCGGGCCGGCCGGGCTGCTGCCGGCGAGCAGGTCCGGCAGCAGCCCCGCCAGGCCGGGCGGGAAGACGCGTTCGTCGGTGACCGCCAGCTCGTCGGCGCTCCACCACCGGTGGCCGAGCAGGAACTGCTCCTCCTCGTAGTCCTCCAGCGCGGTGGGCACCATGGCCTGGGACGCGACGCGGGCGAAGAAGTAGGTGTGCACAGAGTAGAAGTGGCGGCCCAGGTTGTGCCACGCGCCCTCGTTGACCGCCACGGGATCGCCGAGGCCGGCGGGGCTCAGGACGTGGCCGGTCTCCTCCAGGGCCTCGCGGGCCGCCGCCTGGGCGGGGGTCTCCCCGGCCTCGATCCCGCCGCCGGGCAGGTGCCAGGCGGGCTCCTGCGGGAACGGGCCCGGTGGCACGACCCGGAACAGCAGGATCCGGTCGTCGGGGGCGGCCAGGATGACGCGCGCGGTGGGGCGCTGGGTGCGGCAGATCATTCCCCCAACGGTAACAAGACGAATCCGCGGGCAGGGTGGTGACCATGAACGAGACAACGAACGATCTGCCGCCGGCGGTTGGGGGCGTGGACGGCGAGAGCGACATCGTCGCGGAGCGGTCGGGCGCCGACACCCCGAAGGCCCGCCGCCCGATCCCGGTCCAGCTGCCGGACGAGCAGGAGCAACAGGGCGAACGAGGGCATCAGACCGAACGGGAGCAACAGGGCGAACAGGAGCAACAGGGCGAACAGGAGCAACAGGCCGAACGGGAGCAACAGGCCGAACGGGCGTCGGGCCCGAAGGAGGCGGACTCTGCGGGCGAGGACGAGGAAGCGAACGGCGTGACCCGGCCGGAGGCGGGCCCCACCGGCTGATGCCGGCTTCGATACGATGATCTCCGTGGCAGCAGGCGACCCCGGGGAGAGCATGTTCGGAGCGGGCCGGGTCCTGGGCGTGCTGGAGGTGTTGCGGACGGCCGGGTGCGAGGTCTGGGTCGGCGGCGGCTGGGGCGTCGACGCGCTCGTCGGCCGCGTCACCAGGCAGCACCACGACCTCGACCTGATGCACCGCGCCGAGCAGGAGCCGGTCGTGATCGCCACCCTGGAGGCGGCCGGATACACCGAGCTCGACGGCGTCGTGCCCGGCCGGCCCGCCCGCTTCGTCATGGCGGGACCGGGAGAGATCGACCTGCACCCGCTGCTGTTCGGGCCGGACGGCGCGGCGGTCCAGCGCCTCGACGACCAGGGCGGCCACTTCGCCTATCCGGCCGCCGCCTTCGTCACCGGCACGATCGAGGGCATCGCGGTGCCCTGCCTGTCAGCGGCCCAGCAGGTGCACTTCCACCAGGGCTACGAGCCCAGGGAGCGCGACCTGCACGACATGGCGCGGCTGCGCGAGGCGTTCGGGATCGCGACTCACTTCTGACTGGCGATCCGCAACCCCAGGTGGGCGGCGCACTCGTCCCGGTAGGCGAGGGTGCGGGCGCGCAGCAGCTTCGGGTCGGCCAGCACGGCCCTGGAGACCGAGGGCACGACGGCGTGGCGTACGGGGCCGAACAGCCGCGCCACGTCGGCGGGAGAGGCGCCCTGGGCGCCCAGCCCCGGAGCGAGAATGGGACCGTTGAGGTCGGCCAGGGAGAACTCCAGCTCCGGCAGCGTCGCCCCGATGACCACCCCCACGGGCCCGAACGGGGTGTGGCCCGCGTTCACGGCGGCGGCTCCGGCCAGCACCTCGCCGACCACCAGCCGCTGCGGGCGCGCCGCCTCCGGGTTGGAGGTGCGGGCGAGCACGAACACGCCCGCGTCGTTGGCCACCGCCGAGGTGATCGCGCCCTCCAGCGACCCGAACCCCAGATACGGGCTCAGCGTCACGGCGTCCGCGGCCAGCGGGCTGCCCCGGTCGAGGTAGGCCTCGGCGTAGGCGGCCATCGTGCTGCTGATGTCACCGCGCTTGACGTCGAGCAGCACCAGCGCGCCGGCCTCGCGCACCGCCGCGATGGTGCGTTCCAGCACCGCGATGCCCCGGCTGCCCCAGCGCTCGAAGAAGGCCGACTGCGGCTTGACCACGGCCGCCACGTCGCTCACCGCGTCGGCGACCGTGCGGCTGAAGCGTTCCAAGGCGACCGGCGAGTCGTCCAGCCCCCAGGCGCCGAGCAGCGCCGGGCTCGGGTCGATGCCCACACAGAGCGGTCCGCACTCGTCGAGCCTGGCTCGCAACCGGGCCCCGAACGACTCGTTCATCTCAAGAGCTCCTCACGACCGTAGGCACACTAGCCCGTGGCGACCATGGGCAGGAATGTTTCTCCGGCGACGATATGGGACCGTGCCCGACTCCTGAACCCACGCCGGCGCCCGAGTCTTCCCGGAGTGGCCTTGCGGGTAGATCAGCAGACATGTACGAGATCGCCCAACGGGTGCTGGTGCTACGCAGCGATCCGCCGCGTGACGTGGTCGTCACGATCGGCGTGCCGTATGAGGAGCCGACGGGGGACTGGTCGTGTCCCTACCGGATCGACGGGCTCGCCGGGTGGGAGCACGAGCGCAAGGTCACGGGGTTCGACTCGCTGGAGGCCGTCGAGCTGGCGACGGTGATGGTGCGGGCCGCGCTGGCCGGCTCGCACGAGGCCCGGGAGGGCCTGCTCATGGGGGACGACGTGCCGTCGCGGCAGCGGCCGAGGACGGTGTACGTGAGCTGGGAGAAGCACGAAGACATCGCCTATATCGCGATGAAGCACGAAATAGTGCCAGGAGAGGCCGTACGCCAGGTCGTGGCCGAAGACGTCGTCCTCGACTACGCCGACGGAGGCCAGCTCCTGGGCCTGGAGCTGATGAACGCGCACGCCCGCCTCCCCGCCGAGATGCGCCTCTAGCGGGACGACAGCCACCGCCAGCGCGGCAGCTCCAGCACGACCGTCACCACGGCCAGCACCGACACGAGCGCGGCGGCGAAGGCGTGCCACGCCACCCATGCCGCCGCCACCGCGGCCACGAGCTGCAGGGCCACCAGCACGACCGTCACGAACCCCGGCACGGCGACGATCACGTTCCGCTTGTCGCCCGGCGTGGAGAAGAGCGTGGGCAGCCCGATCAGCACCACCACGGAGAGCACGGCCAGCGGGACGGAGGCCGACGACAACGCCCACGGCGTCGCGACCCAGGCGACGAGCTCGGTGGCGAACCGGAACACGGACGCGACACGATCGTCCGGACGAGCTGGGGAGGACACACGCGAACCTTACGCCCCCCAGAAGTCGTCCATCACACGAGGCCGGAATAATGGGGGTTGTGACCTTTCCGAGTATTGTGGCCACCGACCTCGACGGCACTCTCCTCACCACGGACGGCACCGTCACCGCCCGCACCAGGAAGGCCCTCAGGTCGGCCCGCGAAGCCGGCGCCGAGATCGTCTTCGTCACCGCCAGGGCGCCGCGCGGCATCCGCGAGATCGCCCGGCAGGCCGGCGTCACAGGCACCGCGATCTGCAGCAACGGCGCCATCGTCTACGACCTGGCCACCGACGAGATCACCGCCAGCCACCCGCTCGCACCGGACGTGGCACGCCGGGTCGCGGACATCCTGGCCGGGGCGCTGCCCGGCGTCGGCCTGGCCGTCGAGACCGGCAGGAACGTCCTGACCGAGGCCGCCTACACCCGGCGGGTGCCGCACGACCTGGCCTACCTCCGCGAGGTCGTCTCCGTCTTCGAGGAGGACGAGCCGATCGTCAAGCTGCTGGCGTTGTCACAGGCGCACACGGCGGACGAGATGGTCGCGGCCGTGCTGGCGGCGACCGAGGGGCAGGCCGAGGTCACGCACTCGGGGGTGGCGGGCCTGCTGGAGATCAGCGCGCCGGGGGTGACGAAGGCCCTCACGCTCGGCCGGCTCTGCCAGGAGCGTGGGGTCGATCCCGCGCGGGTGGTGGCGTTCGGGGACATGCCGAACGACCTGGCCGTGCTGGCCTTCGCGGGCGCCGGATACGCCATGGCCAACGCCCACCCGATGGTGCTGGCGGCGACGGAACACCACACCCTGGCCAACGACGAGGACGGGGTGGCCGTGGTCCTGGAGCGACTCCTGACCTGACGGGTGGGGGATACGTAAGGGCCCGCCCACGTGGGCGGACCCTTACGACCTCACGCGTCGTCATCTGACACGCGCGAGGCGCCCTCGCAGTCGATGGGCGTCTTCTTGCTGAGCACGTGGAGCAGCCCCCCGCATGTGGTCACCGGCAGTGACACGGGCTCGACGATCTCGTCGTTGAAGACGATCACATCGCCGATGAGGGGCCTGGGGCCCTTCGCGCCCGCGTCGTCGTCGGCGTACGCGGTGGCGCCGGAGAAGAGCACCCCGGTCACCACCGCGCATATCCCCGCCACCGCGACTCCCCGGACTCTCACTGAGGCCACCGGCTCCGGCACGGCCGCATCGTGATCGGGCGGCACCGCTTGGTCGCACGCCTGCTCACGCGGCGACCCGATCGTGCCGGTGCGTGGTCCGCTCGCCATCGTTCGTACCGTGCTTGGGCCGGCCGCCCGCCATGATGCGGTCGATGAGCGCCAGCGCCAGCGCCGAGACCACGAAGGTCAGGTGGATCAGTGTCTTCCACAGAAGCTCCCGGTCGGTTATGGACGGTCTTTCCGCGTTGATGAATATCTGCAGGAGATGGATGGAGGAGATGCCGATGATCGCCATGGCCAGCTTGACCTTGAGCACGTTGGCATTGACGTGGGAGAGCCACTGAGGCTGGTCGGGATGCCCTTCGATGCGCAGGCGGGACACGAACGTCTCGTAGCCCCCTATGATCACCATGATGAGCAGGTTGGAGATCATCACCACGTCCACGAGGCCGAGGACGATGAGCATGACGGTGGTCTCCGGTGGCGTGCCGCCGAACCCGAGCTGGATCAGATGGAGCAGCTCCATCATGAACCGCCACACGTACACCACCTGGGCGACGATCAGCCCCAGGTAGAGCGGCGCCTGTATCCACCGGCTGAGGAACATGACGTAGCCGACGCGGCTGACCATCGACCGCGGCTTCGCCGCCGAGTCGGCCACGGGCAACTGCGCGATCTGCACTAGGACGTCAGGACGTTGACGTGCTGGATCCAGGTCTGGACATCGATGAGGGGCGGATCACCGCTGCCCAGGCGGTCGAGAGCGATCGGCGGAGCGGTGGCTGCCGCCAGCGCGAGGACGGCGAGGGCGGTGAGGATTCGGGCCTTCAACGGAACTCCTTGCTGCTGCGCGTGCGCTATCGGACAGGAGACGGGGGCGAGAACCAGACGGCGCGGCGCACCGGCGCCGCGCCGCCCCGACCGGGCGGGCGGACGGGTTTACGGATGGAAGCAGCCCGTAGCGCTTATGGGTGAAGGCAGCCCATGGCGGGAACTTCGGCCGGCAGGCCCGGAGCGCTCGGGTCGATCAGTGTCGTGATGTCGCCGGCGGAACCCGCCAGGCACGTGCCGACTGCGACAGGGTCCACCACGGCATGGGCGGCGGGCGCGGCGAACAGGGCCAGGCCACCGGCCACCAGCGCGGCAGCGGCGAACCGGCGGGGGGAGACGAGCATGGAACCTCCTGGGTAACAGTAATGAACAACCCTCGACTAGCTACCCAGAGTAGTGAATTGGTAACACTAAGTTCATGTAAAGCTTTCGTCTTTCTTGCCGCCGCCCTCCCAGCGGTCCTGCGCGGCCATGACCTCGTCGCCGTGGTCGAAGGCCCACTCGCCGAAGGCGCCGATGGGGCCGAGCAGGGTGCGGCCCAGATCGGTCAGTTCGTACTCGACCCGGGGCGGGGCCTCGGCGTAGGTGTGCCGCGACACGATGCCGTTGAACTCCAGGCGGCGCAGCGTCTCGGTGAGGACCTTGGTGCTGATGCCGCCGATCTCCTCCCGGAGCAGGCCCGGGCGGCGCGGGCCGTGGCGCAGCGACCACACGACGACCGCGTTCCAGGTGTTGGAGATCAGGTCGAAGGCGAGTCTGGCCTGGCAGTCGGCGAGGAACAACGCGACCCTCCGTTAGGCACCGAATGGTGTGCGACGAGCTTTGTACCGTCCCTCCATAAGTAAAGCCCCTTCACGGAGCGGAGGACGAACATGCGTATCGGGATTCTGGGCGCGGGCGGCATGGCGGATGCCCTGGGCACGCAGTGGGCCAGGGCCGGGCACGAGGTGATGGTGAGCGGCCGCGACCCGGGCAGGACCGTGGCGCAGGCCGCGGCGATGCGCGCGGCGGCGGGTGCGAAGGCGGATGTGGGGACGGGTTCGGCGGTGGGTTCGCAGGCGGGTTCGGAAACGGGTTCGCAGGCTGGTACGGCGGCGGGTGTGGCCGTGAGCGTCGAGGGCGGGACCTGGGTGGAGGCGGCCGAGTTCGGGGAGGTCGTGGTGGTGGCCGTCAGGGAGGCCGGGCTCGGCGACGTGCTGTCAGGCGCCGGCGCGGCGCTGCGCGGCAAGCCGCTCATCGACGTCACCAACGCCGCCGCCCCCGACCGCTATGATGCCGCGCGTCCGCTCGCCTGGCGGATTCGCGATCTGTCCGGAGGTCATGTGGTGAAGGCGTTCAACCTGTGCCACGTGGACGTGTGGCGGATGACGCCGCCGGTGTTCGACGGCAGGGCGCTGGCCGTGCCGCTGTGCGGTGACGACGCGGCGGCCCTGGAGGCGGCGCGCACGCTGGTCGCCGATCTCGGCTGCACCCCGGTGAACGGTGGCGGGCTCGACCGGGCGCCGCAACTGGAGGCGACGGCGGCGTTCATGATCGGGCTGTGGTTCGGCGGGGCCGACGCCCAGGCCGTGCTGCCGCCGCTGGTCTCCTCAGGCACCCATCAGCCGGGCTGAGGTACGCCGCTGGTCTGTTCGGGTACGCATCGGCCGGGCTGAGGTAGGCCGCTGGTCTGTTCGGGTACGCATCGGCCGGGCTGAGGTAGGCCGCTGGTTTGCTCGGGTACGCATCGGCCGGGCTGACGTACGCCGGAGGGCGTAGCGGGGATGACGACGGCGGGTGGATGCCGATCGCGGCCCGCGGCAAGATCCTGGAGACCTTCACGAGGTCAAAGGAGAAGTCCAGTGGTCACCCAGGTCGCCAAGGGGAGCGGGTACACCACCGCGTTCAAGGCCGTCACCGCCCTCAACACGCTGGCGGTGCTCGCCCAGGCCGTGACGGCCGGGCAGCTCATGAGCGGGGGAGGGCCGGGCCTGCACGGGACGGGCGCGGCCGCGGTGCATCTGCTGGGGGTGGTGCAACTCGTCGTGGCCGTGCTGCTGTGGCGGCCGGGGCGCGGCGCGGGCTGGCCGGCCCTGGTCAGCCTCGCGGTGCTGCTGCTCGGGTTCGTCCAGTCGGCGCTCGGCGGGTCCGGCGCCGTGGCCGCGCACGTCCCGCTCGGGATGTCGCTCTTCGGGCTCAGCGTGTGGCTGCTCGTCTGGTCCTGGCGCCGCTGACCGCCCCCGTCGCCCGAAGCCGGCCTGCCGGGTGCCGTAGGAGCGGGTGCTGGGGGAGCGGGTCAGGATGGGTGCCGGGCGAGGTGGTCGGCGCGGCGGATGGGTTCGGGCAGGCGGTAGCGGGTGGTCAGGTTCAGCACCTGGTCAGTGACCGTGTCCAGGGCGATGCGGTGGCCCTGGGAGACGTACACCGGCTTGACGCCCGCCTGTGTGCGCAGCGCCCGGCCCACCGTGGCGCCCTCGTGCACGATCGGCGTCCAGTCGCCGCGCTCCGGCCCGGGCGTCTCGTGCGCGCCGACGAACGGCGTCTTGCCCACCCCCAGCGCCGGCACCTCGGTCAGCACCCCGAGGTGGCAGGCCAGGCCGAAGCCGCGCGGATGAGCCAGGCCGTACCCGTCGCAGACCAGCAGGTCGGGCCGGACGGTCAGCTTCTCCAGCGCCTCCACCAGCGCGGGCAGCTCGCGGAAGGCGAACAGGCCCGGCACGTACGGGAACGCCGCCCGCCCGTGCGCGACCACCTCCTCCACCGGCGTCAGCGTGCCGGCTTCGAGCACGACCACGGCCGCGGTCACCTCGTCGTCGCCGTGGTAGTGCACGTCCAGGCCGGCCACCAGGGTGAAGGCGGTGGGTCCGGCGAGCTCGACACGGCCGCGGAGGCGATCCTGGACGGCCTGCGCCTCGGCGACGGTGGTGGGCCACGGGTGAAGCTGCTTTACCTGCATCCGCTCTAAGGTAGGGCCCTTTCGCCGGGCACGTCGTGCGTCATCCTCAGCCCGGGGCCCGCCCCGTGAGCCGCTTCGGTCTCAGCCGGTGCCGAGGTGGCCGCCCGCTGAGGTGGCGGCGTCGGAAACGGCCGCCTGGCCTGGGACGAAGCCGGGCTCGGCACCCAGGACCGGCGTGAACTGCTGCGGGACAGGTTCTGTAGGGTCACCTTCGTGAGTGATGTCGTGGTGGTCGCTGGTCCTGGTGTGGTCGCCGATGCGGGGCTGCTGGGTGAGGTCGCGGAGCGGGAGTTCGCCGCGCTGGGCGTCCGAGGTGTGCTCCGTCACGCCCGCGACGTCGCCGAGCTCCGGTCCTCGCTGGACGGCGACGCCGTGGTGGTCGCGGTCCCCGGGCCCGAGGCCGGGGCGCGGGCGCTGATCGGGCGTTCGACGGGGCCGGTGGTGTGGGTGGATCTCGAACGGGTCGACGGGGTCGAGCCCGGGCCGGGGGCGGCGCATCTGCACGGGCGCGGGGTCAGTGGGCTGGCCTGGGGGATCAGGCATGCCGTGCACCGGCGGCGGCATCCGGGGCGGCGGATTCCGTACGGGCCCGGACGGGATCAGTGGGGTGAGCTGTATCTGCCGTCGTTGGCGAGTGCGCCCGTCGTGGTGCTGATCCACGGCGGCTACTGGCGGTCGATCTGGGCGGCCGACCTCATGGACGCGCTCTGCGTCGATCTGGTGGAGCGCGGGCTCGCGGTGTGGAATCTCGAATACCGGCGTCCCGACCTGCACGGCTGGCAGGCGACCACTGAGGACGTGGCCGCGGGGCTGGCGGCGCTGGCCGCCCTGGACGCGCCGCTCGACCTGGGACGGGTGGCGGTGGCGGGGCATTCGGCCGGCGGCCAGCTCGCGCTGCGGGTGGGCGCGGACGGCGTGGCCGGAGGGGTGCGGATGGTCGTGTCGCTGGCGGGCGTGCTCGATCTCGTCGAAGGCGATCGGCGCTGGCTGAGCTCGGGCGCGGTCGCCGCCGCCCTCGGTCACCCCAGCACCGGCGCCGGCAGCAGCACCGA
The DNA here is from genome assembly GCF_053592075.1 of Nonomuraea sp. NPDC002799. NCBI lineage: Bacteria > Bacillati > Actinomycetota > Actinomycetes > Streptosporangiales > Streptosporangiaceae > Nonomuraea > Nonomuraea sp. NPDC002799. The sequence continues at coordinate 73,828 of NZ_JBSFVA010000012.1, read as the reverse complement.
CGCGGGTGCCGGGGGCGAGCGGCGTGGCGTCGATGCGCTGTATCGCGCGTCCTCGCCGTTGCACAGGCTTCCCCTGGGCGTGCCCCAGCTCATCGTCCAGGGCACGGACGACGACCTGGACCTGATCGACTTCGGCCGGCGCTACGCGCGCGCGGCCGAGCTGGCGGGCGACGACGTGACCCACCTGGAGCGGCCGGGCGACCATTTCGCCGTCATCACCCCCGGCACCCCGATCTGGCAGGCCACGGCCGAGGCCATCGCCACCGCCCTGGCGTAGGGGCCTGCTGGACATCGGCGGCGCGCCGCCGTACGAAAGAGGGATGGAGGTCACGATCGTCGGGGCGGGGCTCGTCGGCTGCCTGCTCGCCTGCTTCCTGGCCCGCCGCGGTCACCGCGTCGTCCTCTACGAACGGCGCCCCGACCCGCGCGAGCACGGCGCCGACTGCGGCAGATCCATCAACCTGAGCACGGTCAGGGCCAGGCTGCAGCAGCTTCCCGGCGTCAGTTTCAGCCAGGACTACCTGGACTACGGCTACAAGGAGTTGTCGATCCCGGCGCGGGACGGCGAGTTCGCCATGGATCCGGCGGCGCTGCACATCTGGCCGCGCTGCACATCTGGCCGCGCTGCACATCTGGCCGCGCGGGCGCTCGATGATGATCGCGCTGCCGAACCGGGACCGCTCGTTCACCTGCACCCTGTTCTGGCCGCACGACACCCTCGCCGCCCTCGGCACCCCGCACCGCGTCAGGGCGTACTTCGCCGAGCACTATCCGGACGCGTTCGAGCGGATGCCCGGCCTGACCGCCGGCTACCGGGACAACCCCGTGGGCCCGTTGGTCACCATGCGCTGCTCGCCCTGGCACGTCACGACCGAAGGCACCACGATCGGGCTGATCGGCGACGCCGCGCACGCCATCGTGCCCTTCTACGGGCAGGGCGCCAACTGCGGCTTCGAGGACTGCGTCGAGCTGGACCGCTGCCTGGACGAGACCGGCGACGACTTCCCGGGGGCGCTGGAGCTGTTCGAGCGCCGCAGGGCCGACACCGACGTGATCGCGCGGCTGGCGCTGGAGAACTTCGTGGAGATGCGCGACAAGGTCGGCTCGAAGGCGTTCCTGGCGGGCAAGCGCGTCGAGCACACGCTGGAGCGTGTCCTGCCCGGTTACGCCTCCCGCTACGAGCTCGTCTCGTTCTCGACGACGCCGTACGCGGAGGTCGAGCGCCGCGTCGCCCGCCAGCGCCGCTGGGTGGCCGCGGGCGCCGGGCTGGCGGCGCTGGGACTCGCGGCGAGAATTCTGGAGCTGGTGCGGAGGCCGGATGCCGGATGACACTGTGGGCATGTTGTCGTACTCCAGTGCCGTCGCCCCCACGCCGCTCCTGGGCGAGACCATCGGCGCGAACCTCGAACGCTCGGTGGCCCGCTCCGGCGACCGGGAAGCCCTCGTCGACGTGCCCTCCGGCCGCCGCTGGACCTACACCCAGCTCAACGACGACGTCGACGACCTGGCGATGTCGCTGCTGGCCAGGGGCATCGCCAAGGGCGACAGGGTCGGCATCTGGTCGCCCAACCGGGCCGAGTGGGTGCTCGTCCAGTACGCCACCGCCAAGATCGGCGCGATCCTGGTCAACGTCAACCCCGCCTACCGGAGCCACGAGCTGGAGTACGTGGTCGCGCAGTCGGGCATGCGGCTGCTGATCAGCGCCCAGCGGCACAAGTCCGGCGACTACCGCGCGATGGTCGAGGAGATCGGCTTCGCCGACGTCGTCTACCTGGAGGACCCCACCTGGGACGCCCTGCGCGCGCAGCGGGCCGATCGCGCCGAGCTCCGGGCCCGGATGGCCGAGCTGGCCTTCGACGACCCGATCAACATCCAGTACACCTCCGGCACCACGGGCTTCCCCAAGGGCGCGACGTTGTCGCACCACAACATCCTCAACAACGGCTTCTTCGTCGGTGAGCTGCTGCACTACACGGAGGAGGACCGGATCTGCCTGCCGGTGCCGTTCTACCACTGCTTCGGCATGGTCATGGGCAATCTCGGCGCTACCTCGCACGGCGCCTGCGTCGTGATCCCGTCGCCGGGCTTCGACCCTGAGGCCGCGCTGCGCGCCGTGGCGCAGGAGCGCTGCACGTCCCTGTACGGCGTGCCGACGATGTTCATCGCCGAGCTGGCCGTGGCCGCCGCGTACGACCTGTCGTCCCTGCGCACCGGCATCATGGCCGGCTCCCCGTGCCCGGTGGAGGTCATGAAGCGCGTCGTCAGCGAGATGAACATGCGCGAGGTCGCCATCTGCTACGGCATGACCGAGACCTCGCCGGTGTCCACGATGACCAGGTCCGACGACGACCTGGCGCGCAGGACCGAGACCGTGGGCCGGGCCATGCCGCACGTCGAGGTGAAGATCGTGCACCCGGAGACCCGGCTCACCATGCCCACGGGCGAGCCGGGCGAGCTGTGCACGCGCGGCTACTCGGTCATGCTCGGCTACTGGGACGAGCCGGACAAGACGGCTGAGGCCATCGACGCGGCCCGCTGGATGCACACCGGCGACCTGGCCACCATGGACGAGGACGGCTACGTCAACGTGGTCGGCCGGATCAAGGACATGATCATCAGAGGGGGCGAGAACGTCTATCCGCGCGAGATCGAGGAGTTCCTCTACGGACATCCGGACGTCGCCGACGTGCAGGTCATCGGCGTGCCCGACGAGAGGTACGGCGAGGAGGTGATGGCCTGGGTCGTCATGCGGCCGGGGGCCGAGCCGCTGACGGCCGAGCGGGTCAGGGAGTTCTGCTCGGACCGGCTGGCGCACTACAAGATCCCCCGGTACGTGCACGTCACCGAGTCCTTCCCGCTGACGGTGACGGGGAAGATCCGGAAGGTGGAGATGCGCGAACGGTCGGTGGACCTGCTCGGGCTGCGCGCCGCCGCCGAGGTGAAGAACGCCTGACACGTTTCACCCGTGCCGCCGCGCGCCTACACCGATGTTCGTGCCGGCGGTTCCGCCCGTGCCTCGGCCTCCGCCCGTGCCGCCGCGCGCCTACACCGATGTTCGTGCCGGCGGTTCCGCCCGTGCCTCCATCCTTGCCCCTGCCCGCTCCGCGACGATGGCCGCGAACCGCCCGGCCACCTCACGCCAGATGGGCGTCGAGACCGGCTCGTCCGCCACCGCCCGGGCGTACACCTCCTCGGGATCGAAGCCCTCGGCCCGCCACGCGCGGATGCGCGCGGGCAGCACCTCGGGATGGAACTGCACCCCCCACGCCCGCTCGCCCATCCGGAACGCCTGGTAGGGGCAGGCCCCGGTCTGGGCCAGCCAGACGGCCCCATCGGGCAGCCTGGTGATCGCGTCCTTGTGGTGCTCGACGGCCGGCACCACCGCCGGCAGGCCGTGGAAGAGCGGGTCGGCGGCGGCCTCGGGCCGGATCATCAGCGGCAGGCTGCCGTTCTCCGGCGCGCCGGCATCGCCGGTCACCTCGCCGCCCGCCACCTCGGCGAGCATCTGCCCGCCGAGGCAGATGCCGAGCAGCGGCACGCCCTCCGCCAGCGCCTGCCCCACGAGCCGCCGGGCGCCGGCCAGCCACGGGGCCCGGTCGTCATCGCCGGGCAGGTAGCCGCCGCCCAGCATGATCATGGCGTCGTGCCGCAGGCGGGTGGGCAGGGCGGCGCCCTCGTGGGCGAGCACGACGTCCAGCTCCAGCCCGCCCTCGGCCAGCCAGTCGCCGAGCCGGCCGGGGCCGCCGCTCCTGCTGTTCTGCACGACGAGCACGTCACCCATCACAGGGCTCCGCCGTTCACTCGGTGATCGCCGCGCGGGTGGGTCTTGAGCAGCGCCGTCATGGCAGGTTCGCCGCGCGGGTGGCTCTTGAGCAGCGCTGTCATGGCAGGTTCGCCGCCCTGGCGGTGTGGCGCAGCAGCAGCGCGGTCGTCACCGGGCCGACGCCGCCGGGCACCGGAGTGAGCGCCCCGGCCACGCCCGCGACCGCGTCGAAGTCGACGTCGCCGGTCAGCCCGCCGTCGTCGGTCGGATTGGTGCCGACGTCGATCACCACCGCGCCCGGCGCGACGTGCTCCGCGCCGATCAGCCCGGCCCGGCCCACGGCGGCGACCAGCACCTCGGCCTGGGCGGTGACCGAGGCCAGGTCGCGGGTGCGCGAATGGCAGACGGTGACGGTGGCGTGCCGGTCGAGCAGCAGGTGCGCCAGCGGCTTGCCGACCACGGTCGAGCGGCCGACCACCACCGCCCGCCGCCCCGGCAGCGGCACCTCGTAGTGGTCGAGCAGCGCCATGACGGCGGCGGCCGTGGCGGGCGGGAACGCGGGCAGCCCCGCGGCCAGGCGGCCGAGGGAGAGCGGGTTGGCGCCGTCGACGTCCTTGCGCGGGTCGATGGCGGTGGCCAGCTCCTGCGCCGAGGCGCCGCCGGGCAGCGGGGTCTGGAGCATGACACCGTGCACGTTGGGGTCGGCGCTGAGCCGGGCCAGCGTGCCGCCGATCTGCTCGGGGGCGGCCTCGGGGCCCAGGTCGACCACGTCGCAGGCGATGCCGACGCCGGCCGCCGCCTTGGCGATGGACCTGACGTACCACAGACTCGCCTCGTCGGCCGTCGCCACCACCACGGCCAGCCGCGGCTGCGGGCCCGCGGCGGCCTCGGCCTGCGTCTGGGCCCGGATGGCGGTGGCCAGGTCCCTTCCGGTGAGCGTCTTCACGGGTTGATCTCCTCGCGTACCTCGGCGGTGACCCAGTCTGCCCTGGCGACCGCCGCGTCGACACCCGACAGGCGGATGTTCAGCTCCTCGCGTACCCGCTCGTCCTTGATGCCGCCCAGGTTGACCTCGACGTTGATCCGCGCCGTGGTGAGCGCGGCGCGCGCCGCCTCGGCGGCGGCGGCCACGTCGGTCACCACGTTGCGGTTGCCGATGGGCAGCAGCAGCTCGCACAGCTCGATCACCCGCGTGGCGGCCTCGACCACCCGGGCGGGCGGCTCGGCCGCGCCGGCCAGCGCCCTGGCGATGGCGGCGCTGCGCTCCTCGCCCTTGGGCAGCCGGTAGGCGTCGGTCACGGCGGTGAAGGCCGCCGCGTCCTCCTCGGCCAGCTTCACCGCCCGCGCGCGCAGGGTGTCGGTCTCGGCGATCACCGCGACGACGGTCTCGGCGTGGCCGGTGTACTTCTCCCCGGTCGAGTAGCGGGCGACCATGCCGAGCAGCGCGGCGGCCTGCGCCGCGTGCAGGGCGGCCGTCGCGCCGCCGCCGGGTGCGGGCACCCGGTCCGCGAGTTCGGTCAGGAAGTCGACGATCGTTGAGTCACGCATGGCGGCATTCTGCCAGCCCACGCGAGATCGTCCTCACTCGCGGTACATCGGCCGCGTGGCGTCCTCCTGGCCGCTCTGAGGCAGGTACGGCGAAGGAGCCGAACCGTAGGCCGACGAGTAGACCTCCGGCACCGCGCCGGAACGCCACCGCGACGGGAACACCGACACGACCAGCAGCGCGATCCCCAGGAACAGCAGCACGCCGGAGTAGGCCATGGTCTGGAACCCGGTCACGAAAGCGGCCGGCAGCCAGTTGTCCGGCAGCACCCGCACCCCCCGCAACTCCAGGATGGGCAGGACGCCGAGCGTGGTGAACGCCAGGCCGCCGAGCAGGGAGGCGATCGGCGACAGGCGCGAGCCGAGCAGGAAGGCCACGACGATCGCGGAGGCGGCCAGGGCCGCCAGGCCGACCCAGGAGATCTCGAACGCCGACCTGGACCGCAGCGTGAACTCCCCGACGCCGTACAGCAGGCCGGCGGCAACCAGCGGAGGGAGGAGCAGTCCCGCGACCACTCCCAGAGCATGACGGGCACCGTTTGACATGTCTCAACCCCGTTTGTTCGCTTCCACCTCAACCTACCGCCTGATCCCAGAGTGTGGGCGGCGTGCCGGCAGGCGTAGGAGATGAAGGCCGGCAGGATGCTTCCTCCAAAGTCCCTGTGAAGCGGCATATGGGCCTTTGCGGCCTCCGCGACCCCGGGCATCGTGAGGCGCATGAGATCCGCGATTCTGAAGACCGCCCTCGGCGCCCTGATCGTGATCCTGCTCGGCGGCGTGCCCGCCCAGGCCGCCGGGAAGCCGGACACGTTCGCGCTGCCCAACGGGTTCCAGCCGGAGGGGATAGCGACCGGGCCGGGACCGTACGCCTACTTCGGCTCGCGCCTGACGGGCGACATCTACCGGGCCGACCTGCGCACCGGCGCGGGGTCCGTGCTCAGCAAGGGCCCCGGCACGCCGTCGCTGGGGCTCAAGACCGACGCGCGCCGGCTGTTCGTGGCCGGCGGCAGCGGCGGCGACGCCCGGGTGATCGACCTGCGCAGCGGGGCGGTACTCAAGTCCTACAAGCTGACCGCCGACCCCTCGTTCGTCAACGACGTCGTCCTCACCGGCAACGCCGCCTACTTCACCGACTCCCGCAACCCCGTCCTGTACAAGCTGCCGCTCGGCCGTGGCGGCGCCCTGCCCGACGCGGCCGTCACCATCCCGCTCAGCGGCGCCATCCAGTACACGACCGGCAACAACGCCAACGGCATCGCCCCCAGCCCGGACCGGCGGTCGCTGCTGATCGTCCAGTCCAACCTCGGCAAGCTGTTCGAGGTCGACCCGGCCACCGGCGTCACCACCGAGGTGGACCTGGGCGGCGAGTCGCTGGTCAACGGCGACGGCCTGCTGTTGTCCGGCCGCACCCTGTACGCCGTCCAGAACCGCCTCAACACGGTCGCCGTCGTCGCCCTCGCCCGCGACGGCTCGTCGGGCACGGTCGTCGAGCGGCTGACGGACCCGCGCTTCGACGTGCCGACCACGGTCGCCGCCCACGGCCACCGCCTCTACCTGCCCAACGCCCGTTTCACGACGACCCCGACGCCTGACACGCCCTACTCGGTGGTCGCCATCGTCCCCTGACCCGGTGCGGCCCCGCACGCTCCGCGCGTGCGGGGCGCCCGATCAGCTCTTGATCGTGTAGCTGTCGCCGTAGACCTTCCAGGTCAGCGGCGGCTCCAGGTCCAGGTTGCCCTTCTTCAGGAAGACGCGCTGCGCCGTGTCCACCCGGGTCGTGTCCTCGTGCGCGTCCTCGGCCTTCATCGCCGTCCTGCGCGCGTCGAGGAACGCGTTGAGGTAGGTCACCTCGTCCCCGCCCTGCGCCGGCGGCTTCGCCTTGGCCAGCGCGCTCTTCCTGATGCCGCCGAAGCTCAGCCGGTCGCTGCCGGGGCCGTGCATGACCATGGCGTCGTAGTACGCGAACTGCCCGAGCGCCCGCAGCCCGTCCTTCTTGGCCTGCTTGACGGCCGGGCCGAAGTAGACGCGGTCGCGCTCGTCGTTCTGGGCCTGCTGGAAGACGGGGTCCTTGGCCGCCGTCTTCCAGTCCTTGGTGAACGTCGGATCGAGGCCCGCGTGCGAGTCGGTACCGTCGACCTTGCGCAGCGCGGGCAGGTATTTGGCCAGGATGTTGCCGGGCTTGCGCTCGGCGTAGACCTCGACCAGCTTCAGCATGTCGCTCGTGCCGGAGCAGAAGCCGATGATCCCGGCCGTGTAGCCGCGGTCGTCCTCGATGTCCTCGATGTAGCCGTACTGGGCCTTCCAGTCGAGCGAGGAATTCTCCGCGCTCGACACCAGCCGCATCGCGATGTCCTTCTTGTGCGGATCGGTAAGATCCGTGGCGGCGGTGCCGGTGCCGGTGAGGGTCAGGGAGAGTGCCAGGAGTGTGGCGGTCAGCACGGGTGCTCCTGTCGGAGTTCGTTAGGAAAACTTCCGAACGGACCCTACTTGAACGCCTCGCGATATTTCAGCTCAATGGGCGCAGAGCCGCAAGCATCTCCTCGAACGGGACGACCTCCTCCGCCTCCGGCCTGGCCGCCGGGGCGCGCCGCTCCAGCAGGCCGGCCAGCTCCTCGGCGGCCCGGGCGACGCGGTCGCCGAGGCCGTCGGTGAAGGAGTCGCCCCCGCCGCCCCAGTCCTCCGCGGCCGCGTACACGGCGGTCGGGACGACCACGGCGCGCAGGTAGGCGAAGAGCGGGCGCAGCGCGTGCTCCAGCGCGAGCGAGTGGCGGGGGGTGCCGCCGGTGGCCGCGATGAGCACCGGCTTGCCCGTCAGCGCGGTGTTGTCCAGCACGTCGAAGAACGACTTGAACAGGCCGCTGTAGGAGCCGCTGAAGATGGGCGTGACCACGATGAGCCCGTCGGCCTCCGTGGCCGCCTCGATCGCCGCGCGGAGCCTGGCGTTGGGGAAGCCGGTCACGAAGGCGTTCGCGATGTCCACGGCCAGCTCGCGCAGCTCGATCACCTGCGTTTCGGCGGCCGGGTCCGCCAGCCGCCGTGTCACCGCCTCGGCCAGGCGGTCGGCGAGCAGGCGGGTGGAGGAGGGCTGGGTCAGACCCGACGTGACGACGACGAGCTTCATGGAGTCGATCTCCTTTCTTGGGGTCAGGCCGGGCGTTTCGGGGACAGGCCGGCTTCCTGCGGTCAGGCGGTGACGGTGTCGGCCGCCGTCTTGGCCGCGAGCAGTGCGGCGTGGGTAGGCGCGCCCGGCACCTCGGCCGGCCGGTCCTTGGCGAACTCCTTGCGCAGCACCGGCACGACCTCCTCGCCGAGCAGGTCGAGCTGCTCCAGCACGGTCTTGAGCGGCAGGCCCGCGTGGTCCATCAGGAAGAGCTGCCGCTGGTAGTCGCCGAAGAACTCCCTGAACTCCAGCGTCTTGTCGATGACCTGCTGCGGGCTGCCCACGGTGAGCGGCGTCTCGGCGGTGAACTCCTCCAGCGACGGCCCGTGGCCGTACACGGGGGCGTTGTCGAAGTAGGGGCGGAACTCGCGGACCGCGTCCTGGGAGTTCTTGCGCATGAACACCTGGCCGCCCAGCCCCACGATGGCCTGCTCGGGCGTGCCGTGGCCGTAGTGGGCGTACCGCTGCCGGTAGAGGTTGATCAGGCGGACGAAGTGCTCCTTGGGCCAGAAGATGTTGTTGGCGAAGAAACCGTCGCCGTAGTAGGCCGCCTGCTCGGCGATCTCCGGGCTGCGGATCGAGCCGTGCCAGACGAACGGCGGCACGCCGTCCAGCGGCCGGGGCGTGGCGGTGAAGCCCTGCAGCGGCGTACGGAAGTTCCCCTCCCAGTCGACCACGTCCTCGCGCCACAGCCGGTGCAGCAGCGCGTAGTTCTCGACGGCCAGCGGGATGCCCTGCCTGATGTCCTGGCCGAACCAGGGATAGACCGGCCCGGTGTTGCCCCGGCCCAGCATGAGGTCCACCCGGCCGTCCGCCAGGTGCTGCAGCATGGCGAAGTCCTCGGCGATCTTCACCGGGTCGTTCGTCGTGATCAACGTGGTCGCGGTGGAGAGCGTCAGGCGTTCCGTCTTGGCCGCGATGTAGCCGAGCATGGTGGTCGGCGACGACGGGACGAACGGCGGGTTGTGGTGCTCACCCGTCGCGAACACGTCGAGCCCGACCTCCTCCGCCTTGAGCGCGATCGTCACCATCGCCGTGATCCGCTCGTGCTCGGTCGGCGTCCTGCCATTGGTGGGGTCCATGGTCACGTCGCCCACACTGAAGAGTCCGAACTGCACTTTAGTCACCATCCATGACTGTTGAATCTTTGACGACTACGGTAGCGCCAGGGCGGGGCCGGATATTCCCTTGTCCATAGTGTGCGCGACTTGTCAGTGTTCGCGGACCCTGGCCCGGAAGGCCGCCGCCTTGGCGCGGTTGCCGCAGCCGCGCATGTCGCACCAGCGGCGGGTGCGGCGGTGCGAGGTGTCGATGTAGAGCCGGGTGCACGGCGCCGCCTCGCACTCCCTGATCAGGGCGGCGTGCGGCCCGCCGAGCAGCTCGGCGGCGGCGCGGGCGGTGCTGGAGAGCGCGGCCCGCAGGTCGCCGTCGCGCTCCAGGCCGCCCGCCCCCAGCCGTACGGCCGCCGGCGCCGGCCCGGCGGCCCGGTTGAGCACCTCCCGGTCGGGGGCCTCGTACGCGGCCCCCGTCCGCGCGGCCGTCGCCAGCCGGTAGATCGCCTCCCGCAGCGCCGCCGCGGCGGCCAGGCCGTCGCCGGTCACGTCCGGCGGCACGTCGAGGAGCCCCGCGGCCACCGTCCACCGGCCCAGCTCGCCCGGGGGCGCGAGCAGATCGACGCGCTCGCCTCGGCGGCGGCCGACCGTTCCCGCGAGGTCCAGGCCGAGGTTGCCGCTGATGAAGGTGAAGTCCACACTCCCATAGTAACCGGATTGACAAGTTATTCCGCGAAATGCCAGGGTGCTAACCGCTATCAGCGGTTATTTCGTGGCAAAGGGTGGTCTGCGATGACATTGAGCTCCGCCGTCGGCGGCCGGACCGGCCGGTACGGGCCGCGGCACCGATGGATGATCCTCTCCGTGGGCGTCGGAGCGCAGGCCAGTTTCTCGGCGATGTTCTCCGGCATTCCGGTCACCGGCATCACGATGCGGGCCGGTTACCACCTGTCCACGGGCACCCTCGGCCTGGTGCTGGCCTGCCTGGGGCTGGGGGTGGCGGCGTCCGACATCGTGTGGGGTCTGGCGACGGACCGGTTCGGCGACCGGCGGGTCCTGCTCACGGGGCTGACGGCCACCGGCCTGCTGCTGGTGCTCATGGCCCTGCTCGCCACCCCGGCGGACGGGGCCGGGGTCGTGACGCTGGCCGTGGGGCTGTTCGCGGCCGGAGCGCTGGGCGGCAGCGTCAACGGGGCGTCGGGGCGGGCGATCATGAACTGGTTCGCGGACGGGGAGCGTGGCTTCGCCATGAGCATCCGCCAGACGGCGATCCCGGTGGGCGGTGCGGCCGGTGTGGCCCTGCTGCCGTGGCTGGCCGAGGCGTACGGCTTCCGCGCCGTCTACGCCGTACCCGCCGTGTTCTGCCTGGCGGCGACGCTGGCCACCTGGCGCTGGCTCCACGAGCCGGACCCCGCGCCGGACCTCGAAGGCCAGGCGCCGCGGCAGAGGGTGAGCCAGGCGGCGGGCGCGCGGGTGGGGCGTTCGCCGCTGCTGCGCTGGGACGTCTGGCGGGTGGCCCTGGCCAGCGCCCTGTTCACCGTCCCGCAGGCCGCCGTCCTGTCCTTCACCGCCATCTTCCTGCACGACGTCAAAGGCGGAGGCGCCGCCCTGGCCAGCGTCACGGTCATCGTCGCCCAGGTGGGCGGCGGCGTGCTGCGCGTCTGGGCGGGCCGGCACACCGACCGGCACGGCAACCGCCGCTCCAGCCTGCGCGCCTTCGGAGCGCTCACGGGGATCTTCATGGCGGGGGCTGCCGTGCTCACCGACGCGCCCACCCCGGTCACCGTGGCCGCCTTGGCGCTCGGCGGCCTGCTGGCCAACGGCTGGCACGGCATCGCCTACACCGAGGTCGCCGCCATGGCGGGCCCGGCCAGGGCCGGGACGGCGCTGGGCCTGGAGGGCACCGCGTGCTTCGGAGCCGTGTTCCTCACCCCGCTGCTGATCCCCGTCGTCCTCGCCGCCACCTCCTGGCAGACCGTGTGGGCACTGGCGGCGGCCCTGCCGCTGCTGGCCGTCCCCCTGATGCCGGGGCGCGGCTCCGCGCGCTGAGACGCGAGCGCGTTAGTACGCGAGCGCGTTAGTACGCGAGCGCGTTAGTACGCGAGCGCGTTAATGCGCGAGCGCGTTGATGTCCGCGGGACCGAGCACGCGCTTGCCCGCGCCCCGCCCGGCCACGGTGATCATGGCCCGGCCGATCTGCTCGGTCGTGGTCACCGCCGTGGGGAACAACCGCCGCAGCAGCGGGAACAGCGGCCGGGTCACGACGTAGGCGGTGCGGTAGAGCCGGGTGCGCGAGGTGACGCCGTGCATCGGCTGGATGTAGCCGGGGCGGAACATGTAGGCCCGGAACGGCAGGTCGAGCAGCGCGTTCTCGGTCATGCCCTTCACCCTGGCCCACATCGCCCGGCCCCGGGCGTCGGTGCCGGCGCCGGAGACGTACACGAAGGTGGACTCGGGGTTGACCCTGGCCAGGGTGCCGGCGACCGACAGCGTGAGGTCGTAGGTGACCCGCCGGTAGTCCTTCTCGCTCATCCCGGCCGAGGAGACCCCCAGGCAGAAGAAGCAGGCGTCGTAGCCGGCCAGCTCCGCCTCGATCGGCGCCAGGTCCGTCAGGTCGGCGGGCACGATCTCGCGCAGCTTGGCGCCGGCGACGCCGGTGGCCGACCGCCCGACCGAGAGGACGGCGCTCACCCGGTCGTCGAGCAGGCACTCGCGCAGCACCCCGCGCCCCACCATGCCGGTGGCCCCGAAAAGGATCACTCTCATGCGCGGCTCGCCCCGATCTGCTCCATGATGCCGGCAGGACGAGCATAGGGCCGCCCGCCGGGCAGCGGCCCGCACACCGGTACGGCGCGCACATCGGTACGGCGCGCACATCGGTACGGCGCGCACATCGGTACGGCGCGCACACCGGTACGGCGCGCACACCGGTACGGCGCGCACACCGGGACGGCGCGTACATGCGGCACCGCGTGGCGAAGACCCCCGGCGCAACGGGTCAAGCGCGGGCCAGGTCGCCGGCCGCGACCGCCAGGAGGGCCTTGGCCGGTGACGGGACCGCCAGGCCGATGGCCGAGATCCCGATCGCCCAGTCCGTGCCGGGCACCACCGCGCCCGCGCACGCCACCTCCTCCCTGAACTGCCCGTGCTCCTCGACGACCTGTCCGGGCCGCAGCCCGGACAACTCCGCCTCCACCTCCTCCACGCTCGCGGGAGTGGCGGAGGTGAAGCGGCGCAGGCCGTACTCGGTCAGGATGCCGCTCCGGAGCCGCGCCGGTAACGACAGCAGCAGCGCCTTGCCGAGCGCGGTGGCGTGCGGCGCCGTCTCCAGGCCCGCCTGCAGATCCTCCAGCCAGGGCGAGCGCGGCCCCTCGGCCACGTCCACCACGATCAGCCGCCCGCCGGCGAGATGGGCCAGGTAGGCGGTGTGGCCGGTCTCGGCGGCCAGGTGCCGCAGCACCGAGCAGGCGGTCGGCGGGCGCTCGAAGGCCCGCAACATCTCGTGGAACCGCTCGGCCACCTGCGCGCCGATCACGTAGTCGCCGACGGGCAGGCGGCGCAGGTAGCCCTCGTAGCACAGGGTGCGGACCAGGTGGTAGGAGGTGGACAGGTTGAGGCCGCAGCGGCGGGCGATGACCTTGACCGACAGCGGCCGGTCGGTCCGCGCGACCTCTTCGAGCACGCGGAGCGCTCGCGAGACGCTGCGGATCAGATCGCTGGGTTGTTCGCCGGTCATCACTCCAGCATGTGCGCCATCTGAAAAGCGCACGCCTACCCCAGGAGGCACACCCGTCCGACGATGAGGACATGCCGGATATACCGCAGTGGGCCAGTCAGGCGCTGTCCGGGGTCTACGACCCGTGCTGCAGGGAGAAGGGCATCTCGGTCGTGGAGATGGGCCTCGTCAGGTCCGTCCAGGTGCACGATGGCCGGGCCAGGGTGGAGCTCCTGCTGACGTCGGGCTGGTGCCCGTTCGCGACCAGGGTGCTCACCGAGGTGCGCGAGAGGATCGAGGAGCAGCCCGGCGTCCGCGAGGCGGAGGTCGAGGTCGTGTGGGACGAGGCGTGGACGGTGGACCGGCTCTCCCCGAGGGCCGCCCGGCTGCTGCGTTTCCTGCCCGCCCCCGCACAGGTGCCCGACAAGGCGGCCTACATCAGGGAGGAACTGCGATGATCGACGACTTCTTCGTGTTCGACAGCGTCGCCCACGTGTTCAACTTCGAGGCCAAGAACGCCTACGGCGGCGCGGGCCAGATGTTCTCCAACCACCTGTACGCCTTCCACACCACGCTCACCCCCGAGGGCGAGACCATACTGCCGCCCGAGGAGTTCCTGCGGCAGTGGACGGTCGACGACATCCGCCGCATGGTCTACGAGGAGTCCGACACCGACATGCTGATCGCGATGCCGCTGCCGCTCACCGACCTCTACCACGACGGCCTGTCGCCGTGGCAGGAGTGCGCCGAGCTGGCCGCCCGCGACCCGGACCGGACGATCTTCTGGGGCACGGTCAACCCGCTCGAAGGCCGCAAGGCGCTCGACCTCATGGAGCGCCAGGTGGGGGAGTACAACGCGCGCGCCTTCAAGCTCTACAACGTCCGCTACGACTACGGCTCGCCGTACCCGTGGCGGATGGACGATCCGCGGGTGGCCTTCCCCATCTTCGAGAAGGCCCGCGACCTGGGCGTCAACCTGATCGGCGTGCACAAGGGCGTGCCGCTGGGCCCGCAGCCGATCGAGCACACCCAGACGTGGGACATGGACGGCGCCGCCGCCAACTTCCCCGACATCAATTTCGTCATCTTCCACGTCGGCCTGCCGTTCATCGACGAGACCTGCTGGCAGCTCATCCGCTACCCCAACCTGTACGCCGACCTGGCCGCCACGATCAACTTCATCGTCAGGGCGCCCAGGATGTTCGCCGAGATTCTCGGCAAGCTGCTCTTCTGGTGCGGCGAAGACAAGATCATCTACGGCTCGGAGGCGCCGATCTTCCATCCGCAGTGGGCGCTGCGGGCGTTCAGGGACTTCCAGATCCCGCTGGACCTGTGCGCGGGCTACGGCTATCCGCAGCTCACCGACCAGGCCAAGCGCAAGATCCTGGGCGAGAACCTGCTCCGGCTGCACGGCCTGCCCCCGGTGCGCGGCCGGTAGTCTCCGGCGGGTCTTCCGTTCATCTTTGAGCGGGGCGCGGGTCAGCCGGGTGTGTAGGAGCAGTGCGCGCCCGTTCTCACGGTCGCCCGCAGCTCGGCTCCGATGACGGGATCGGCCGCCGCGATGCGCTCCACCGCCCGCCTGATGGCCTTGCCCACCGCCGTCCTGGCCCGCTCCACGCTGCCGTCGAAACCACGCGAGCGCCCGCTCAGCCCCGTCGCCGAGGCCAGCTCGGCCGCCAGCCGGTCGCGCTCGGCGCGCCGCGCCTGCGCCTGCTGGCGCTGATGGTTCGACTCCAGCTCGTCGATCTCGGCGTCGAGCTGCGCGAGCCGGCTCCTGTACGCCTGCCCCGCCGGCCCGTCGATCACCGGCAGCGGCGACGGGGCCGGCCCGTCGTCCCTGGCGCCCGCGGCCAGGTCGGTGGCCGAAATCTCCTGGTCCGGGCCGGCCAGCAGGGCGGCCAGATGCAGCATGCCCACACTGTGCTCGACGAGCACCGCCCGCGCGCCCAGCTCCACCCGCCACTGCGGGCCCACGGCGTGGCAGGTGACCCGGCTGGTCAGGCGGTGCGGCAGCGTCATGTCGAGCGCCTTGGCCTCCTGCGCGGCCAGCGCCAGCTCGCGCCGCGCGCCCTCGTCCCGGGGACCGTCGCGCAGCTCCAGCGCCTGCCCCAGGCGCGAGCGCGACAGGGTGACCGCCGGCCAGTGGCCCAGCGCCAGGTTGTGGTGGACGGCCTGACGCAGGTACGCGACCGCCCGGTCGAGGTCGCCCGTGGTGATCGCGGCCACGCCCAGGCTGTGGCACGCGGAGCCGAAGCAGGCGATGCCGGGGCTCGTCATCACCGGCGACTCCGCGTACGGCGCCAGCAGCGCCGCCGCCCTGGCCGCCAGCTCGGCGTCGCCCAGCAGGTCGGCCGCCTCCACGATCGCGTACATCGACATCAGCCATGTGCTCGTGCGTGGCAGGTCGCCCAGCACGCTGCCGCGCAGCTTGGCCAGCATGCGCTCGGCCAGGTGCCGGTCGCCGGCCGTCGCGGCGGCCACGGCCAGGCCCGCGTAGGGGGAGGGGTCGACCTCGCTCGACGCCGGCGATTCCAGCAGGTCGCTCAGCAGGGGGACCAGCTCGCCGATCCGGCCCTGGAACCAGCGGATGGCGGCCTGATGGCAGCCGTACCAGCCGGTGGCGTCGTGGTCGCCCGTCTCCATGCCGAGCCGGAAGCAGGCGGCGGCCCGCTCCTCGGCCCGCGCGAACCGGCCGGAGCGGATGGCCAGCATCACCTCGATCGCGGCCAGCACGAACCCGATCGACCGGTGCTCCTCGCCGGCCAGCGCGCCGCGCAGCTCGGCGAGGGCCCGCTCGGCGTGCGGGTCGGCCTCCAGCAGCAGGTCAACGGCGTACCACAGCAGGCCGGCCAGCAGGTCGGAGCGGCGGCCCGTACGCGAGGCGACCCCGATCAGCTCCCTGGCCAGTTCCAGCCGCAGCGGCCCCTGCCCGGGGCCCAGCACGCAGTGGTGGGCCAGGCTCAGCGCCTCGGCCAGCGCCACCGGGTCCCCCGCCGTCCTGCTCTCGGACACTAGCGCGAGGATCGCCTCGTGCCCGCCGCTGCGGTAGTCGTCCTCGGCCGCCAGCCGCACGCGCAGCCGCAGCGCCAGCGCGGACGCCGGATCGAGCAGCGCCAGCGCGTCCCGCTGGCGCACCCGCACCGTCGCCGCCCCGGCCGCCGTGCGGTGCTCGTGCACCCACAGCCCGCCCAGGCCCAGGGCGGCCCGCGCCATCGCGGGCGGATCACCCCGCTCGGCGGCCTCGCGGTAGGCGACGTCGAACCGCTCGCGCGCACGCCGCATGTCCCCTTCGACGTACAGTGCGTGCTCCCCGTCATGGAGAGCCCGCTCCAGCGCCTCAATCACTGGCCCAACCCCCGTTGGTGACCGGATCTGATGACGCACCCGTAGGGTGGCGGGTCCCTTCCGCCGCCCCGGGCCGATGAACGCACGGGTGAACAGAACCTGTGGAGACGGCTCCCGACCGTCGTCCTGGTCCCATTGCACATCAACGATGAACGATTCGGAAACGGGATTGACGGAGTGGTCCTGCCGGTCAGCCGGCGGTGCGCCAGGCCTGCTCCTCCACCAGCTCGACGCTGCGCCATCCGGCGGGGGTGCGGCGCAGGCGATGGTGGTACCAGCCGCCGCCGTGCAGGAAGCCCTCGGTGCCGGCCTGGACCAGGTCCGGCGTCGGGGCCAGGGTGTCGGTGAACGGGGCGCGCACGCGTGCCTCGCCGTCTCCGAAGTCGATCACCGGGGCGCCGATCAGGTGCAGCCGGCACGGCCAGTGCGGGAGCACCTTGGCCAGCCAGGTCTTGACCTCGTCCCTGGTGCCCCTGGTGCCGCCCGAGGAGGTGTAGTCGATCACCGCGTCCTCGGTGAACACCTCGTCGAGCGAATCCCAGTGGCCGGAGTCGATGGCGCGGGTGTAGCGGGCCAGCAGATCGGCGATCTCCAGCCGGTCGGCGATTTCCTGAGCGTCCATGGGGTGATCGTGACGCTAGAAGCGCTCGCTGACCAGATCGCGCAGCGGCAGGTCCTGGCTGTCCAGCCAGATCCGCCGCCCTCCGGCGGTGAGCGTCATCCCGAACCGGTCCCGGCCGGGCTCACCCCAGGCCACCCACCGCGCATGGGCGCCGGTGACCTCCTCCCACAGATCACGGTCGCCGAGCTGGTAGGCGAGGTGCTCGCCGTCCGGGTCGTGGACCGCCGCCGCCCAGCGGGCGGGGTCGGCCGGGTCGAGCACGTACAGCACGAAGCGGTCCGCGCCGTCGTTCGCCCGGATGCGCAGCCCGGTGAGAGCCGACATGGCCAGCGCGGCGCCCGCCGGCGCGGAGGCGATGATCCGCGGGTCCACCCGGGTGGCGGACCGGCGGCCGCTGCCGTCGTCACCGCTGACCGGGGTCCCGTCCTGTGAGCGCATCATCATGTACGACGCCGGCCCGGGGAACCGCCCCACGGCCGTTCCGTCCGGCATGACCACGAGCCGCACGCAGACGTCGGCGCCGAACTCGGTCGAGTACGGCGTGACGATCACCCCACCGGCCCGGCACTGCTCCACCCACGCGTAGGGGATGGTGTGCACCGCGCAGGTGACGTGCACCCGGTCATACGGCGCTCCATCAGGCAGGCCGAGCGCGCCGTCACCGACGACCAGGCGCGGCTGCGCGCCGGCGGCCAGGTTCTTCGCGGCCTGCCCGGCGACCGCCTCGTCCACCTCGATCGACGTCACACTCCCGCGCTCGCCGACCAGGTGGGACAGCAGCCCGGCGGTCCAGCCGGTGCCCGTGCCCACCTCCAGCACCCGGTGCCCTGGCTCGGCGCCGAGCCAGGTGAGCAGGTCGACCACGGTCCCCGGCGCGGAGTTGGACGAGGTGTAGCGCCCTTCGACCTCGCGGATGCCGGTCGCGCCGAGGTCGAGCTGCGTCACGATGGCGGCCGGCCCGTAGACGGTCCGCCACCACGCGTCCGGATCGGCGTCGCGGTCGATGAGGAGGGGCCCCGCATCGGTGTCGGCGATCGCTACGGCGGGCACGAACAGGTGCCGCGGCCTGGCCCGCAGCGCCTTCGCCATGGCCGTGCTGACCGGACGGCCCGCACTGACGACGTCGAGCAGGTGGTCGAGGCCCTCATGCTTACCGCCCACGCCAGCCTCCTCTATGGTCGCTCATCGCGACCATAGAGCTACGCATTGCGATGGAGCAAGAGGCTCTTGCCGTCGACTTCCGTCCTCACACCGGGCGCTTGCCGCCCGAATCGCCGTCGGCCAGCACCAGGGCTGCCTGCGGCGTGCGGACCACGGTCGCATCCGTGCACGGAGACGTGTCATCCGCCTGCGCGGGAGCGGTGCTCAGCGCCAGCACGGCGGCCAGGCCGGCGGCGGAGGCGGTGGCACGGCGAATCCAGGTACGGGTCTTCATGCGGTTCTCCCGGTCAGCCAATGATCGCGACGGTGCAGCCCCACCAGCATCGACGTTCCACCGCCGACCGTCCACCCCAGAACGGCACTGTGTCCGGAACCGGCCACTCCCCGAACAAGCCCGGTATTCCAGTCTCTACATGTTCGTCCGCTCTGGTGCGCAACGCGAAGAAGCCCGCCTGCCGGACGGCCGGGCTTCTTCGCGTTGCAGCCAGCTCCAAGAGCGCTCCAAGTGGCGACGTGTTGCATAACGGTTATGAGAAACATATTCGCGGCCCGGGGCGTGCGCCGGGCGCTGGCTCTGGCCCTCCTGTCCATCACCACCGTGCTGACGATCGGCGTGGCGAGCGGTCCCGCTTACGCGTGGAACCCCGCGAACGACGGCTGGTACAAATGCCTGATCGATGGCAAGTGGATGTGGTGCAAGGATCTGTGAACCCGACCGGAAGCCGCCCTTCTCTGTGCGGGGAGGGCGGCGTCTTCGCGTCGTACGGCTACCGCCGGTCCGGCTGCCGGGCGGAGGCGGCTTTGGCGCCGGTGTTGTGAAGAATTAACGCCCCGCGGTGACAGCCCGCATCTAGGCCGCCCCGGCAGACCGCTCCTACGGTCAGGACATGCCCTTCAAACGCATCGCCGCCGCGGCCGCTGCCGCACTGCTGGCTGTGGTCCTGGTCCCCGCCCCCGCCCGAGCGGACGGCTCCCATGAATGCTTCTCCGGCGAACGCGGCCCTGACGGGTCGGGCGGGTACACGTTGACCGCGTGGGGCTGCGCCGGGACCGGATACGCCGACGTGATGGTGTCCATCCTGTTCGGCGTGGCATCTGGCACGTACACGTGTGCCAGCGTGTTCCCATGGAACGGCACCCTTTCCGGTACGGGCTGCCGCCTGTCTTGACCACTTCCGGGCGTCCAGCCCTGGACGTACATCTCGGGGAGTCCGCGTTCGGACAGCGTTGCGGCCAAGGCGGTGTCCGTGACCTGCTCGCAGCGGGATCGGACGGCCGGTGACCTGGGCGAGAGCGTCGGCCACATCCGTGTCCGTCACCGCCTCGGGGCCTGTGACTTCCAGGAGTTGCCCCTCGCAGCAGCCCTGGGCCAATGGGCCCTCGCACACCGGTCCGATCTCGGAGCCGCACACACCCGTGAAGTGGAGCCGGTCAGGCATCCGCTCCGACACGTGATACAGCCCTGTGATCACGCTGGTGATCACAGGGTTCCCTTCGGAGAGCGGGGCTGATTCATGTTGCGCGCTATTCGTCGATCTTCTCGGCGTACAGAGTGATCAGCGTGTCTGTGCTCACCAACTGCCCTGCGGCAGGTGCCTGCCTGGTGACGACCCAGTTGCGGTCGAGCACCTGCAGCCGGTTCTGCCCGGTGGCGTCCTTGTCGTTCAGCACATAGAAGCCTGCGGCCTGGAGCGTGTCCTGGCCTTCTTGGAGGTTCATGCCGACCACGTCCGGCAGCTTCTTCTTTTTCGCCGCTGAGGTGACGCTCGGTTGGGGAGGGGCGGTCCCGGCGAGGCTGTCGGTGGTTGTGGGCGTGGCTTGAACGGTCGCGGTGACTGTCTCGACGGGGGCGGCCGGCGAAGTGCCGCTGCCGCAAGCGGTGAGGCATACGGCGGCGACGGCGGATAGAGCGAAGCGGTTGAGCAACGTGCACTCCTGCGTGCCTCGGGGGATGGACCGTTACAGGAGATGAGACGGCGAAAGGTGTGATCGAGTTGTCACGCACCGCTTTCGGCTGTGGCCGGTTTCGAGGGTGGGCCGGTCCACCGCGGCAATCTCGGATGGCTGCTCGGCCACGAAGATCCACGCCCCACCCGGCGCCAGGCGCATCTGATGCCGAGGGCTCACGAACTCTGCGCGCCGCATGGGCTGATCGCGTACGTGGGCCGCACGCCGTCCCTTTGAAAGCGAAAACTCCCAGAAGACGATCTCTTCTGGGAGTGTTCTGCATGGTGGGCGATACTGGGATCGAACCAGTGACTTCTTCGGTGTGAACGAAGCGCTCTCCCGCTGAGCTAATCGCCCGCCCTGCCGGTCCCTCGCGGTGCCGACGTGGAAAACCATACCGCACTCCGGGACCTGCTGGCGAAGCGGAGCGGCGGAGCGGCTCCGGCGGGGGGCTCGGAAGGGTAGCGAGAGGGATTCGGGTGAAACGCGGCGGTTGCCCATCGGCATGGCGGGTCGGTGGCATACCATCGTCGTGTTCCGGAAGGCGGCGGGCGCGATCTTTAAGTGAGAAACGTTCATGGTCCAAGCTCACCGGGACAGGCTCCGCAGCACGCAAAACCCTTGTAAATACGACCCGATTGATGCCGTTTAGCCTGGTAGATGCCTAAATGTCTAGCTGTGATGTGCGTTACAGAAGGCCCTAGAAGCGGAATCTTTCCTACAGGTTTCTTCGTTCCGCGTCATAGCTCAGGACGAAGTCCGTCAGAGCAGTGAAAGCCCCGAAAGGGGACCTACGACGAAAAGGTTTGGCTGACGATGAACAGCACCACCGTCTCCGCCGAGCTTGGCCTTCGGCTTGTGGTCCCCGACCGTACTACCGTCCCCCTGCTCGCCGGACTGAGTTACACAGCCGACGATCCGTACGCCATCCGCATGGCCTTCCACGTAGGGAACGACGAGCCGGTCGAGTGGATCTTCGCCCGCGAATTGCTGACTGTGGGCATCGTGCGGCGTGTCGGCGATGGTGACGTGCAGGTGTGGCCCGCGCGTGCCGACGGCGAACGCACGCTGCACATCAGTCTGACGTCGCCGTTCGGCCAGGCGCTCTTCGAGGTGCCGCTGGCGCCGCTCACCGAGTTCCTCCATCGGACCTATGAGAAGGTGCCCGCGGGCCGGGAGACCGACTTCATGGACCTGGACGCCGAGCTGACCAACATGCTCTGGCCCTCCTGACCCCCGCCACTCTTCCCCGAAGGCCGGTTTCGCTGAAGGCGAAGCCGGCCTTCGGGCGTTCCGGCGCCTGTGACGGCGCCTGTGACGATCGGGTGGAGGCCGTCGGCGGCCCGTCAGGCCGGCAGTGACACCAGCGCCTCCCGCATGCGGCCGATCTCGATGCTCTGCCCCGAGTAGACGTCCTTGGCCAGCAGCCGCATCCGCTGGTCACGGCCGCCCGCCAGCTCCTCGCCCGCCATCCGCACCGCCCCTTGGTGATGGCGGGTCATGAGCCGCAGGAACGTCCGGTCGAAGTCCGTCCCCTCGGCCGCGCGCAGCGCGTTCAGCTCCTGCTCCGTCGCCATCCCGTACCCGCTCATCCGGTCGTGCCCGTGCGCGGCCGGAGCGGGGCGGCCGAGCTCGGCCAGCCAGGCGGTCATGGCCTTGACCTCCGGGGTCTGCGCGGCGGTGATCGAGCGGGCGAACGAGCGGACGGCCGGCGTGGTCGTGCGGGCCTCCACCAGCGAGGTCATCTCCAGAGCCTGGCGGTGGTGCGGGATCATCGACTCCGCGAAGCGGACGTCCGAGGCCACCGTGGGCACGGGCGTGCGTCCGACCCGCTCCCCGGGCGACGCCGTACGGCCCTGCGCCCCCGGACTGCCCGGCACGATCACCGGCGCCTCCGTCCCGATGGCCGAGGGCAGGGCGGGATCCGGCGAACAGCCAGCAAGGGTCAATATCGCCATAACTGTGATGAACACCGTACGCGGCTGCGAACCTGCTGACATAGCTTCCATAGTGAACTACGAGACAAAGGGGAATGCGCGTTGATCTCTGCCAAGCTGCGCGGAGCGTTGTTGTTTACGGTGCTGCTCCTGGCTTCCGCGTGTGCGGCGAGCGGAGAGCCGGCCGGGGCGCCCACGCAGGCAACCACCTCGCAGGAGACCAGCGCTCCGGCCCGTGAACCCGACACGGCCCCGGGTGATGTCATGACGAGCGACAACGTGCGGCATGTCGCTCATGTGCCGAAAACGGCGCCCTTTGACGGCGAGGACGACGTCAGCACCGACCTGGCGTTTCAGGGGAACTACGCCTACGCCGGCAACTTCGGCGGCTTCTCGATCTATGACATCAGCGATCCCACCCATCCGCGGATCGTCAGCCAGGTGGCCTGCCCGGCGCAGCAGAACGACGTCACGGTCTACGGGGACCTGCTGATCCTGTCGATCGACGAGCCGCGCGACGGCCCCGAGTGCGACTCGGGCGAGGATCAGGCCGCCTGGGAGGGCCTGCGGCTCTTCGACATCAGCGACAAGAAGAGCCCGAAGTACATCAGCGCGGTCGCGACCGACTGCGGCTCGCACACGCACACGATGGTCCCGGCGGGGGAGACCCTCTACGTGTACGTCTCGTCGCCCGGCCCCGAGCCGGAGTCGGATACGTGCCGGCCGCCGCAGGAGCTCCTCCAGGTCGTGGAGATCCCGACGAAGTCGCCCGAGTCCGCGAAGATCGTGGCGAAGCCGAACCTCCTCCCGGACGGCGTGAACACCGAGTACGGCGCCGGCTGCCACGACATCACCGCCTTCCCGGAGAAGAAGCTGGCCGCGGCCGCCTGCTTCGGCGACGGCCTGCTGCTCGACATCTCCGACCCGGTGCGGCCGAAGCTCCTCCAGCACCTCACCGACAAGGAGAACTTCCAGATCTGGCACTCGGCGACGTTCAACAACGACGGCACCAAGGTCGTCTTCAGCGACGAGCTCGGCGGCGGCGGCCAGCCCACCTGCGACCGCAACACGCCGCAGACCAAGGGCGCGAACGCCGTCTACGACCTGGTGAACCAGCAGCTGGAGCTGCGCGGCTACTTCAAGATCCCCCGGCAGCAGGAGGAGCAGGAGAACTGCGTGGCCCACAACGGCTCCCTGATCCCGGTGCCGGGCAAGGACATCATGGTCCAGTCGTGGTATCAGGGCGGCGTGTCGATCTGGGACTTCACCGACTCCGCCGGCCCCAAGGAGATCGGCTTCTTCGAGCGCGGCCCGTGGCAGGGCGACGGCCTGGCGGGCTCCTGGTCGGCGTACTACTACAACGGCTACATCTACTCCAGCGACATCCAGGAGGGCCTGGACGTCCTGGAGATCGACGACCCGCTCACCGATCCGGCCAAGCAGGTCAAGATGGACGACTTCAACGTCCAGACCCAGAAGAGCTACTGACCGCACACGACGGCCCCGCCTCGGGCGGGGCCGTTCGTCCGGGTGCGCGTCACAGGGGAACGCCGGGTCAGCGCGTCACGGGTTGAGGTCGGTGGCGGCGCGCTCGGCGAAGATCCGCATGGCCTTGGTGGTGATCGGGCCGGGGGCGGCGGGGATCTCGGTGTCGTCGACCAGCTTGATCGGCTGGATGTCGCGGGTGGTGGAGGTGAGGAAGGCCTCCTCGGCGTCGTACAGCGCCGCCAGCGGCACGTCGCTCTCCTCGCCGCCGCACCATTCGAGCGTCAGGGCCCGGGTGACGCCGGCCAGGCAGCCGGACTCCAGCGTGGGGGTGAGCAGGCGGCCGTCGCGCACGATGAAGATGTTGGAGCCGGTGCCCTCGCAGAGGTTGCCCGCGAGGTTGCCGAAGATGGCCTCGCCGCCGCCGCGCCTCTTGGCGTGCAGGAGGGCCTTGGCGTTGTCGCCGTAGGAGGTGCTCTTGACGCCGGACAGGGCGCCGCGCTCGTTGCGCGGCCAGGGGACGACGGCGACGTTGGCGGTGGCGGGGAACGGCTTCTGCTCGTCCACGATGACGACCGAGGTGGTGCCCTCGTCGCCGCGGTCGGAGCCGAGCGGGCCGGGGCCGCTGGTGTAGGTGACGCGGATACGGCCGAGCGCCCAGGCGGGCGCGACCTCCAGAAGCCGGGCGATGCCGTCGGCGATGGCCTCGACGTCGGGCTCGGGCAGGTCCATGCGCTGGGCGGAGAGCGTGAGGCGGTCGAGGTGCCGGGTGAGCGCGAACGACTCGCCGTTCACGATCTTGATGGTCTCGAAGACGCCGTCGCCCACCATGAGCCCGTGGTCGAACACCGATACGGTCGCCTCGGCGGGGTCGATCAGCTTGCCGTTGACCCAGACAGGGATGTTCATTCAGATTCCTCCTGTGGATGCCAGTGTGATGAGCCTGGCTGCCTTGAGCTCGGTCTCGAGCCATTCGCGCTCGGGGTCGCTCCCCCAGGTGATGCCCGCTCCGGTGCCGAACCGGACCTCTCCTGACGAGATCTGGAACGTTCTGATGCCGACGGCCAGCGCCGCCCTGCCACGGTCGGCGTCGACCCAGCCCACGGCCCCACAGTACGGCCCGCGCGGGACCGGTTCGAGCTCATTGATGATGCGCAGAGCCGACGATTTGGGAGCTCCCGTGACGGATCCGGGCGGGAACGTGGCCGCGAACAGCTCCGGCCAGCCCGCGCCCGGCGCCAGCCTGGCCCGCACGGTGGAGACGAGGTGGACCAGGCCGGGATGCTCCTCGACCGCGCACAACGACGGCACCTCGACCGAGCCGACCGCCGCCACCCGGCCCAGGTCGTTGCGGACCAGGTCGACGATCATGACATTTTCGGCGTAGTCCTTCTCCAGCAGGTCGGCGGCGGTCACGCCGGTGCCCTTGATCGGCCGGGACTCCACGACGTCGCCGTCGCGCGACAGGTAGAGCTCCGGCGAGGCCGACACCACGCTGAGCCCGGGGATCTGGACGACGGCGGCGTAGGGGGCGGGGTTGCCTCTGGCCAGGCGGGCGGCCAGGGCCAGCGGGTCGGCGCCGGGCGGGACCGGCGCGGTCAGGATCCGGCAGAGGTTGGCCTGGTAGACCTCGCCGCGCTCGATGTGGTCGCGGATGACGCGCACGCCGTGCTCGTAGGCGGCCCGGTCGAGGGAGCTGCGCCACTGATCGGGGCGCGGGCCGTGCCAGGGGGCGGCGGGCTCGGGCAGCGGCGCCCGGCGCACCCGGTCGAACCGGGCGCAGGTCACCTTGCCCTCGTAGTCGACGACGACCGCCCACCAGCCCGCGCCGTCGAGCGCGGCCAGGTCGGAGGTCACGTCGCGCAGCCCGGTGGCGAACCGGTGACCTAAGTGGGCGAAGCCGTCGTACACGCCTGCCATTCTCCCAGCATTTCGGCGAGCTCCAGCGCGGCCGGGAGCCCGGCCGCACCACCGCTCACGCCGGCGGTCCGGTGACCGGCTCCGCCAGCGCTCACGCCAGCGGGCCGGTGACCGACTCCGCCGCCGCCACCACGCCGCCCTCGGCCACCAGCCGCACGGCCGACTCGATCTCCGGCGCGAGGAACCGGTCCGGCCCGGGCGCGGGCACGGTCTCGCGCAGCGCCCTGACCACGGCCGCCGTGGCGGGCGCGGGCTGCAGCGGAGCGCGCAGGTCGAGCGCGCGGGCGGCGGTGAGCACCTCGACGGCCAGCACCCGGGTCAGCCCGTCGACGGACCGGCGCAGCTTACGCGCGGCCGACCAGCCCATGGAGACGTGGTCCTCCTGCATGGCCGAGCTGGGGATGGAGTCCACGCTGGCCGGCACGGCCAGCCGCTTCAGCTCGGAGACGATGGCCGCCTGGGTGTACTGCGCGATCATGTGACCCGAGTCCACGCCGGGGTCGTCGGCCAGGAACGCGGGCAGCCCGTGGTTGCGGGCCACGTCCAGGAACCGGTCGGTGCGGCGCTCGGACATCGAGGCCAGGTCGGCGGCCACGATGGCCAGGAAGTCCAGGACGTACGCGATGGGGGCGCCGTGGAAGTTGCCGTTGGACTCCACGCGGCCGTCCTGGAGCACGGCGGGGTTGTCGACGGCGCTGGCCAGCTCCCAGCCGGCCACGGCCGCCGCGTGCGCGATCGTGTCGCGGGCGGCCCCGGCCACCTGGGGGGCGCAGCGCAGCGAGTAGGCGTCCTGGACGCGGGCGCAGTCCTGCGGGGCGCGGTGGCTGGCCATGATGCCGGACTCGCGCAGCACCTTCGTCATGTTGGCGGCGGACAGCGCCTGGCCCGGCTGCGGGCGCAGCGCCTGCAGTTCGGGGGCGAACACCCGGTCCGTCCCCAGCAGCCCCTCCACGCTCATGGCGGCGCTCACGTCGGCGGTCCTGACCAGCCGGGTGAGGTCGTCGATGGCCAGGACGAGCATGCCGAGCATGCCGTCCGTGCCGTTGATCAGGGCCAGGCCCTCCTTGGCGGCCAGCTCGACGGGGTCGATCCTGGCCTGCTTGAGCGCCTCGGCCGCCGGCTGCGTCTTCCCGTCCTTGTCGCGCACGACGCCCTCGCCCATCAGCGTGAGCGCCACGTGCGCGAGCGGCGCCAGGTCGCCGGAGCAGCCCAGGCTGCCGTACTCGTGCACGATCGGGGTGATCCCGGCGCTGATCAGCGCGGCCAGGGTCTTGGCCGTGGTCGGTCGGACGCCGGTGTGGCCGGTGGCGAGCGTGTGCAGGCGCAGCAGCATGAGCGCGCGCACCACCTCGGTCTCCACCTCGGGACCGCTGCCGGCCGCGTGCGAGCGCACCAGCGAGCGCTGGAGCTGGGCGCGCAGCGCCGGGTCGATGTGCCGGGTCGCGAGCGCCCCGAACCCGGTGGAGATGCCGTACGCCGGCGTCGGGCTCTCGGCCAGCTCGTCGACCCGCTGGCGGGCGGCCGAGACGGCGGCGATGGCGTCGTCGGTGAGCTGGACGGCGGCGCCGTGGCGGGCCACCTCGATGACGTCGTCGAAGGTCAGTGGCTCCGGGCCGACGGTCACGACTCCGTTGTCGCGCATGATGGGGTCTCTCTCGCTGCTAGGTAACCGGCGTATGTGATGTTAGCTCCTTACTTCCGAACAACGCCTCCAGTCCCTGCCTACCTTCCTCGGTGCGGACCACCGCCCGCGGGATCGTCCCCCGCCGGTACCACCCGCGCTCCAGCAGCACCTCCGTGATCGCCGCGCCGAGGGCGCCGCCGAGATGCGAGCGGCGTTCGGTCCAGTCCAGGCAGGCGGGCGCGAACCTCCTCCTGGACCCGCGCGCTCCGGCCACGTCCACGCCGAAGCCGGTCAGCAGCCGTTCGCCGCTCTCCGTCAGGTCCTGGCCCGCGTAGTGGCCGCCCTCGGTGAGCCGGTCGAGCAGCCCCACCCCGGCCCGGCCGGCGAGGTGGTCGTAGCAGGTGCGGGCCTCCTCCAGCAGCCTGGCCTGCCTGGACTGGCGCAGCGAGCGCACCGGCGGGCGGGCGCTCACCCTGGCCAGCACTTCGAGCACCTCGGCCACCTCGTGCCCGGCCAGGCGGTAGTAGCGGTGGCGGCCCTGGCGGACGACGTCGACGAGCCGGCCGTCGAGCAGCCTGGACAGATGGGCGCTGGCGGTGGCGGCGCTCACCCCCGCGAGCCCGGCCAGCTCACCGGCGGCCAGGGCCCGGCCGCCGAGCAGGGCCGTCAGCATCGCCGCCCGGGTGGGGTCGGCGATGAGCGCGGCCACGGGGGCGATGTCGGCGTCACGGGCGATGTGCTCCATGCTCACGACGCTAACTCACCGACACTTCGCCTGCGGCCGAAGGGTGCCGGTGTGCTCAGCCCTTGCCGAGAGCCTTCCTGATCAGGTCACGTGCCCGGTCCATCACCGCGGCGGGCGTGCCCAGCAGCAGGCTCTTGGCCATGGTCTCCGTGCCGGGATGCGGACGGGTCGGCGCCAGGGACGCCGCGGCCCGTACCGCCGCCGCCATCGCCCGCCGTTCGACGGCCGAGGTGCGCGCCCGGAGCTTGACGAACTCGTAGCGCTCCTCGCTGCGCGCGTGCACGGTCACCAACGTGCGCAGCGCGGCCAGACCCTCCCAGAACTGCGGATGATCCACCCCCGACTTGTGCAGGTCCTGCAGGAGCCGCTTGGCGCGGTTCTCCTCGCCCAGCCGGTCGGCGACCACGCCCTGCCCGTTGTCGAGCTTCCGGCGCGCGTACGGATGGACGATCTCCTCCTCGGCCGTCTCGTGCACGGACAACATCCGGGTCAACCGGCCGAACGCCTCCCCGACCTTGTCCGGCGGCGCCTGCTCCACCTCGTCGAACAGGTCCCTGATCTGGCCGTGCTGGGCCATCAGCAGATCGATCACATCTTGTTCAGCCACGTCGTCGCCGTACCCTGCCCGTTCTCGCGGCACTCGCGGCCTTACCGAACGCGGGCCGTTCGAGCACCGAACGCGGAGGTTGCCGGCACCGGCCGCGGGTACGGGCCGCGACATGGCCTTCGATCCGCTCCAGGAGCGGGGTATCCCGCTGGACGAGCAGTTGCGCACCTTGCGTGAGATGGACGTCACACCCATCGATCCCGACCACGCCGACCCGTACACCCGGTGCCGGATCATCGCGATGAACGCGATCGAGGTCGAGGCGATCCTGTTCAGTCACCAGCTCGCCCGGCACTGCCCCGACCTCGAGCTGAAGCGGCAGCTCGCGCGGGTGCGCTACATCGAGGCGCAGCAGCAGAAGGCGGTCGGCTGGCTGCTGCCGGGATCGGCGTCGGTGCTGGAGACGACGATCGCCTACGGGCAGACGGCGGTGGACCTGACCGCCTGGGTGGCCAGGATGGAGCCGGATCCCGATCTGAAACGGGCCTACCAGTTCGGGATGCTGGAGGACTTCGACCATCTGTACCGGTTCGCCAACCTGTACGAGCTGATCGAGCACCGCAAGGCCGAGAAGATCGTCGACCGGCTCACCGAGGTGATGCCGGGGCGGCCGGCGTACCTGCAGCATCGCGACCCCGTGGACAACGTGCGCGAGCCGTACCGGAGGGAGCGGACGGAGCCGCTGTCCAGGCTGCACGCGCTGACGATCACGGCGGTCGAGCGGCAGATGATGAACTTCTGCCTGAACGCCGGCCCCACCTTCATGGAGCCGATCGCCCGGCAGCTCTACCAGGAGATCGGCCTGATCGGCGAGGCGCACGTCACCCACTACGAGTCGCTGGTCGATCCGGGGGAGAGCTGGTGGGAGATGCTGCTCAACCACGAGTACAACGAGTGCTACCTGTACTACTCCTTCATGGAGACCGAGTCCGATCCCCAGGTGCGGAGCCTGTGGGAGCTGCATCTCGGCATGGAGCTGGAGCATCTGCGGCTGGCGGCCCAGCTGTTCGAGCGGTTCGACGACCGTGACCCCGACCAGGTGCTGGCGCCCGCGCTGCCGCCGCCGGTGACGTTCGAGCCGAACAAGGGCTACGTCCGCGACCTGCTCGCCACCCAGATCGACTGCACCACCCTGGGCGCCGGCTACGTGAACGAGGCCCATGAGCGCTTTTCGAAGACGCAGGCGGCGATCATGGGCGGGGAGAAGCCGCCGTCCGAGCGGGTCATCGACGACAACCGGGCCGTCGCCGGTGCGGAGTACCGCCTGGAGACCGAGGGCCCGCACCCGGCCGGCCTGCAACTCAGCCGCTGAAGCCCGGACGGCGTGATCGGATTCAGGCCATGGAAGCCCGGAAGGCGCGATGGGAGTCAGGCCATGGGCGCGATTAGAGTCAGGCCATGACGACACCAGCAGTCGCCCTCGTCACCGGCGCGTCGCGCGGCCTGGGAGCCGTGATCGCGCGCCGCCTGGCCGCCGACGGCCTCGCCGTCGCCGTCAACTACTACGCCGACCCCGCCGGCGCCGAACGGGTCGTGTCCGGCATCCGCGATCTCGGCGGGACCGCGATGGCGTTCGGGGCCGACGCCACCGACGAGGCCGACGTGGCCGGCCTGGTCGCCAACGTCACCGCGGAGCTCGGCCCCGTGGACGTGCTGGTCGCCAACGCGACCGGGCCGCAGCCGTCCATCCCGATCGAGGACCTCTCCTGGGAGGCCCACCTCGAACAGCTCGCCTTCTTCGTCAAGAGCCCGACGCTGCTGGTGCAGGCGGTGCTGCCGGCCATGAAGGAGCGGGGCGGCGGCCGCGTCATCCAGATCGGCTCCGACATCGTGGACCGCAAACTGCCCGGCATGTCCGCCTACGTCGCGGCCAAGGGCGCCCAGCACGCGATGTCCCAGGCGTGGGCCCGTGAGCTGGGGCCGTACGGCATCACGGTCAACGTCGTCGCCCCCGGCTGGATCCCGGTGGAGCGGCACGCGGGCCTCGATCAGGGCGGCTACCGCGAGGAGGTGCCGCTGCGCCGGATGGGCACGCCGGAGGACGTCGCCGCCGCCGTGTCGTTCCTGGCCTCGGAGGGGGGCGCGTTCATCACCGGCGAGCGCGTCACGGTCAACGGCGGCCACACGTGACCTGCGCGGGCCCCATCCGGTTTGGGGACTCGGCCGAGATTCGCTAGAGTTCTCTCGTCGCCCGGCTTACGCGGGGCGGACGCGGAAGTGGCTCAGTGGTAGAGCATCACCTTGCCAAGGTGAGGGTCGCGGGTTCGAATCCCGTCTTCCGCTCGGGGCTTTCGGCTCGGTGGCGTGGCCGAGAGGCGAGGCAGCGGCCTGCAAAGCCGTCCACACGGGTTCGAATCCCGTCGCCACCTCCACGGACGATTAGCTCAGCGGGAGAGCACTTCCCTGACACGGAAGGGGTCACAGGTTCAATCCCTGTATCGTCCACCAGACTGTCAAGCAGACCAGGTCACAGGAGTCAGCCCCAGATCACGGCACACGCCGGGATTCTGGGGCTTCTTGTTGTCCGGGTTGATCAGGTTGGTCAGCACCATCTCAGGCGCCAACGTTTCTTCGGCGACTTTCCCCTCACGTGGCGTCGTGTGAGGGCGCCGGGTGACACTCGGGGCGTCACATGCTTCGCTGGAGGGTGAGCAGTGCGCCGACCAAGGGGTCCGGTGAAAGGGCTCGGCGACACCAGCTACAGCCGGGAGATTCCAGCGGGAGGATCGACCCGGGTTCCGGTCGCGGATGGTGGATGCCTCCGCAGCGGGGCGCAGGACGTGATCGTGGCCGAGACGAGCAGCGGACGGCGATTCACCTACGGTCCTCCCACCTGCGAAGGCGGGAAATGGGCCCTACCGGCCCAATGATCGCTCGCGGAGCGCGTCGAGGCGGGTCATCACCGGGGTGGCCGTGACGCCGTGGAGCACGACCGAGGCCAGCACCGTGAAGGCCGTCACCGCCCAGAGCTCCCGTGCCGGCACGCCGAAGTCCGCCACGCCCAGCGCGTACGCCAGATAGAACAGCGACCCGATGCCCCGGATCCCGAAGAACGAGACGACCAGGCGCTCACGAGGTCCGGCGGGACCGCCTGACTGCGTCAGCCAGCCCACGACCGGGCGGATCACCAGCAGCAACGACAACCCGACGGCGGCGCCGCGCCAGGTGAGGGCCGCCAGGCCCCCGGTCGCGACGAATCCGCCGAGCAGGAGCAGCAGCCAGGCCGTGAGCAGCCGTTCGACCTGTTCCACGAAGCCGTGCAGGACGTTGTTGTAGCCGTGGCCGTGCTCGACCCGCCTGATGGTGCACGCCGTGACGAACACGGCGACGAAGCCGTACCCGTGGGCGAGCTCCGTCACTCCGTAGGCGAGGAAGGTGGCGGCCAGCGCGACGAATCCGTCGCGGCGCTCGGACAGGCGCAGCTCGCCCGAGCGGGCACGGAAGAACAGGCGTCCCAGCAGCCAGCCGATCACCAGGCCGCAGACCAGCCCGGCCGCGGTGCGGTAGAGCACGTCCACCAGCGCCCACTCGCCGAGCCAGCCGGTTCCGCCGACGGCTGCGACGGCGATGGCCGCGTACACGATGGGGAAGGCCAGCCCGTCGTTGAGCCCGGCCTCGGAGGTGAGGGCGAAGCGGACCTCGTCGTCGGCGTTCTTCGCGTCCACGGGCTCGCCCACGTGCACGTCGGAGGCGAGCACCGGATCGGTGGGCGCGAGCACCGCGCCGAGCAGCAACGCCGCCGCGAGCGGCCAGCCGAGCACGAGGGCGGCGACGGCGGCCAGCCCGGCCACGGTCAGCGGCATCGCCAGCCCGAGCAGCCGCCAGGTCGTGGACCAGCCGCGGATCCCCACCCGCCGGTTGATCGCCAGCCCCGCGCCCATGAGCGAGACGACGACGCACATCTCGGTGACGTGTTCCAACGCGACGCGGTGCGCGATCGGGTCGGGCGCCGGCAGGCCGATCGGCAACACGAACAGGAGCACGCCGCCCAGTAAGTAGACCAGGGGGAGCGACAGGGGGCGGCGGGCGAGGACTTCGGGGAGGATGGCGGCGAGCAAGGCCGCGCCGCCGCCGAGGGCCAGGATGAGATCAAGCGTGGACATCCCCGGCCCACTGCCCAAAAGGTCACTAAAAATCCGTTTCGGGCGGAAGATGGCGTCATCTCCCTGATCGGCAGCGCGCCGGGCTCCTGCCGCGAGTTCTCCGGGTGGTAGGCGATTGACCTGTGAAAGGGAGGGTACGGGAGAGGCTCAGCACAGCAGCGCGTCGATGATGCCCCTGAACAGGAACCGGTCCATGAAGTTGCATCTGAGCGCCAGCGTGCGCCCTCACACCACCGTCATCGACGTGAGCGGCGAGGTGGACCTCGCCACAGCGCCCGATCTGAACGAGTTCCTGGTCACCATCATGAAGCAGCGCGGCCCCCATCTGACGCTGCGCCTGGCGGAGGTGTCGTTCATCGACTCCACCGGCGCCTCGGCTCTGGTGCACGCCTGCCACGTGGCCAGATCGCGCGGCGGTGACCTGGTCGTCGCCACGCTCAGCCGGCCGGTCGCGCTGGTGCTGAGCGTCTGCGCCATCGACCACGTCCTCACCCTGACCGCGGACGCGGCGGCGGCCTGCTGCGCTGAGCGGCCTCTTCTGGGCAGCTCCTGACGCCTTTCGCGGAGGGCACGCAGGATGAGGGCATGCGACGTGCGGGCATGAAGGGCTCGGCGGTGGTGGCCGTGGTGCGGGCGTACGGGCTGGGGGAGCCGCTCGGACCGCCGGTCTACGCGGCACGCGGTGAGCTGGGCGTGATCTGGCGGCTCGACACCGGGCGCGGCTCGTGGGCGGTCAAGGAGTTGCTCGCGCCCGTGGAGGAGCAGGTCGCGCGGGCGGACACCGCCTTCCAGCTTGCCGCCGCGAGCGCGGGCGTCCGGCTGCCGCGGCCGGTCCCGGCCTCGGACGGCGCCATTCTGCTCGACCAGAGCCTGCGGGTCTACGAGTGGGTCGATCTGGTGGACGGTGCGCGCGTCACGGGGGCGGAGCTCGGCGCGGTGACGGCCCGGTTGCACGGGGTCGGGCATCCGGCGGCGGGACCGGTGCCGGCCTGGTTCGCCGAGCCGGTGGGGCGCGCGGGCTGGGAGGCGCTGCTGGACGCGGGAGCGGAGTGGGGATCGGCGCAGGGGCGGGCGCTGCCGGACGCGGGAGCGGAGTGGAGGCCGGCGCTCGGTCGTGTGCTGCCTGAGTTGATCGCGCTGGACGACCTGGTCGTCCCGCCCGGCCGCGAGTTCGTCACCACCTGCCACTGCGACGTCAACGTCGAGAACGTACGGCGTGCCGCCGACGGCGGCGTGGTCGTGCTGGACTGGGAGAACTGCGGCCCGGCCCGGCCGGGGTGGGAGCTGGCGAAGATCCTGGCCGACCTGCCGCTCCACGACGCCGTGGCCGCCTACCGCGCCTACCGGGCCGCCGGCGGTCCCGCGCCGGTCTCCGAGCCGGCCGACTTCTCCATGGCGATCGCCGAGCAGGGGCATCTTCTGGAGTTCTACACCAGGCGCGCACTGTCTCCGGCGGAGTCTCCCGAGAACCGGGCCAGGGCCCGCGACCGGCTGAGCACCATGCTCAACCGGCCGCTGACCCGCGCGCGGATCGACACCCTGCTGGCCGCCCTCCCGTGAGAGCCTGCCGACAAAGGATTTGGTGCTGAGGACGGGACAGGGATACGGGTGATGCCGGGAGAGCCGCTACGCTCCCGTAACCTTATCGATGCGCTCCCGGATCAGGTCGGCGTGCCCGGTGTGCTGCGCGTACTCCTCCAGGAGGTGGATGTAGATCCAGCGGAGGCTGACCTTGCCGGTCGGCGCCCGGGGGTCGTCGGCCAGCTCCTCAAGGTCGATGTCCGCGACCGCGGCATCGCAGGCAGCCGTCTCCGCGAGGAAGGCGGCGTAGTCCGCCTCGGCGTCGGCGTCGGCCACCAGGTCGAAGTCGCCGTCTTCGTACTCCTCCGTGATGTGCAGCTCGGGCAAGTTTTCGTGCAGGAACTTCTCCCGGAACCACCAGCGCTCGACTTCCGTCATGTGCCGCAGGAGGCCGAGTAGCGTCAGGTTGGACGGCTCCACAGAGGCGGTCTTCAGTTGCTCGGCGGTGAGGCCGGCGCATTTGCGCAGCAGGAACACCCGGCGGAGCTTCAACCAGTCATCCAGCATCTCGCGTTCGCCACAGGCCATGTCCGTCCGAGGTCCCCGCTCTACGTCGGGTGCTGTCCATGTCATGTCCCCATCATGACGACCTGTGCAACCGACTTTGCGGGGTACGCGCGTATCTTGCCCGCCGCCGGGCGTATCGCTCGAAGATGGGGCTCGACCAGGGCATCCCTGTCCCGGCCTCAGCGACCAAACCCTTTGTCAGCAGGTTCTGAGAGTGACCCGGTCCAGAGAACGGCCCGATCTTGGCAGCGAGCCCGTCATGAGATCGACCTGACCTGACGGCGAGCCCGTCATGAGACTGACCCGATCTTGACGGCGGGCCCGTCGTGAACCGGCCCGGTCCTGACGGCGAGCCGGAAGGTGCTCGGTGGTCAGCGTCCGCGGACGATCAGCCGCCACAACCGGCCCGGTCGCTTCCTGCGGAAGTCCGCTCGTTCGTTGACCTGCGGAAACGGCTCGTCCGGCACCGGAACGCCGAGGAACGCGCAGAGCGGCCCCCACCCGTCCCGGCTCTCGAACACCAGCAGCCGCCCGGCCGGGATCGCCGCCCGCACCTCGGCGACGTGCCGCTCGAAGACGCCGATGGCGTGCTCACGGTCGTCGATGCGGCCGTCGAAGAGGTGGTCCATGACGGTCGCCCTGGCCATGCGCGGATAGAGCGCGAAGTCCGGCGACCGCAGCGCCACCAGCCGGCGGACGATCCGGCGGCGCAGGGGCAACCGCTGACGTTCCGCCGCCGCGCTGCGGAAGATGGTGGCGCTGACGCTGTCCCACCAGCGCTCAGGATCGCGGACGGTCAGGATGACCTTGGCGTCGGGATAGTGCCCGGCCAGCTCACGCCAGTACGCGGACGCGGGCCAGTCGAGCGCCGCCTGGAAGCCGGCGAACACCGTGTCCCAGTCGCGCGAGCGGCCCTCCCCGACGTCGAGCCACTGCCTGACCCGGTACGGCTCCGCGATGACGGTGGACATGTGGTAGCAGGGGCCGTACCCGAGCCGTTCGAGGGCGGCCTTCAGCGACCTCGTGCCCGTGCGGCCGAACCCGGCGCCGATCACCTTCACGTCTCTGATCCGTCTCTGATCTGGGCCCGCTACGGTCTCGCGCTGTCCCCACCGGGAATCGCGTTATATGACGACTCATGCCTATCGCAGACGGCCTTGCCTGCACAGAGGAGCCGGCCATGCTCTTCCCCCACCCCCTCCTGGACGCGCTCCGCGCGGCACCCGCCGGTCCCGCCTTCGAGCACGGCGGCAGGATCGTCTCCCGCGCCGAGCTGCTGGAGCTGATCCGCAGGCTGGCGGGCGCGCTGCGCGCCGCCGGCCTGGGCCCCGGCCGGTCGATCGGCGTGCGTACCGCCGTCACGCCCGAGGCGTTCGCCGCGCACATGGCCGCGCACACCCTCGGCTGCCGCGTCGTGGGCATCCGGCCCGGCTATCCGCCGGGACAGCTCGCCCACGTGCTCGGCATGGGGATCGACGCGGTCCTGGTGGACGCGACCGCCGAGCCGCTGCCGACCCCGGCCCGCAGGCTCTCGCTCGGCCCGGTGGCGGACGCCCGCGACCTGCTCGGCCATCCGGACGACGGCGGGCCGCTCGACGTGACGGCCCGCCCCGGCGACGTGGCCGCGCTGACCTTCACCAGCGGCAGCACCGGCAGCCCCAAGGGCTGCGCGATCACTTACGGGGCGCTGAGCGAGCACTGGACGTGGCAGCCGCGCGTGTGGTCGCCCGTCGCGGCCGGCCTCGCCCGGGGGTTCGAGCGTTACCTGCTGTTCGGCACGCTGGCCAGCATGGTGGTCATGGAGTTCCTGGCGCCGTGCCTGCTGGGCGGCGGCACCGCCGTGATCCCGGTGGACGACGGGCGGCCGCTGTTCCCGTACGCGATCGAGCGCCACCGGATCACCGGCTCGATCATCACCGTGCCCCGGCTGGCGCAGATGCTGGAGCTGCTCAAGCGGGACCCGGCCGACGTCGGCAGCCTGCGGGCGCTGATGGTGTCGGGCTCGCCGATCAGCGCGCGGCGACTGGCGGCGGCGGCCGCCAGGCTCGGGCCCGTCGTCTACCAGGGGTACGGGCAGACGGAGGCGGGCAACATCGCGATGCTCACGCCCGCCCACCTCGCCGCCGGCGAAGGGACGGGCTCGGTGGGGCGGCCCCATCCCGGGGTCGAGATCAGCGTGCGCGACGAGGACGGCCGGGAGCTGCCGGCCGGGCGGAGGGGCGAGATCCACGTACGCAGCCCGTACCTGATGGCCGGTTACTGGGGCGACGAGGCCGAGACCCGCGACACCCTCAGGGACGGCGTGCTGCGCACCCGCGACCTCGGGCACGTGGACGAGGACGGTTTCCTGCACCTGGCCGGACGCTCCCGCGACGTCATCATGGTGAACGCGATGGTCGTGTACGCGGGCCCGATCGAGCGGGTCCTGACCACCTGCCCCGACGTCGGCGAGGCCTACGTGACGGGCGCTCCCGACGAGGAGACGGGGGAGGCCGTGCACGCGTTCGTGGTGCCAGCCGAGGGGCGCGCGCCCGATCGCGCCCGCCTGGAAGAGCTGGTGCGGTCGGAGCTCGGCGACGACAGCGTCCCCCGGACGATCACGATGGTGCCCGGCGTCCCGCTGGCCATGAGCGGCAAACCCGACAAAGGCGCCCTCCTGGCCCGGCACGGCAGACGGCCTCTCTGAGCAGTTTCTGAGAATCACCCGCCCACAATGCTGTTGCCCTTTCAACCACATCGTTGTGACGG
Source organism: Nonomuraea sp. NPDC002799 (assembly GCF_053592075.1). Lineage (NCBI taxonomy): Bacteria > Bacillati > Actinomycetota > Actinomycetes > Streptosporangiales > Streptosporangiaceae > Nonomuraea > Nonomuraea sp. NPDC002799. The sequence goes on along the minus strand of NZ_JBSFVA010000012.1, from coordinate 36,261 downwards.
AGGCGTCAGTGCCGGACAACACCCTGGACTATCTGGTGATCGGCGCCGGGCCGGCGGGGCTTCAGCTCGGCCACTTCCTGCACCAGGCGGGCCGGACGTACCAGATCCTGGAGGCCGGACCCGCGCCCGGCGGGTTCTTCCGCACCTTCCCGCGCCATCGCACGCTCATCTCGATCAACAAGAAGCACACCGGCTGGGACGACCCGGAGCTCAACCTCCGGATGGACTGGAACTCGCTGCTGTCCGACGATCCCGGCCTGCTGTTCACCCGCTACAGCGACCGGTACTTCCCGCACGCCGACGACATGGTCCGCTACCTCGCCGACTTCGCCAGGGAGACCGGGCTGCGGATCACCTACGACGCGCGGGTGGTCCGCGTCGAGCGGCCGGGGCCGTTCCGGGTGACCGACGAGCGCGGCCGGACGCACCTGGCGGAGCGGGTCGTCGTCGCGACCGGCGTCACGCGTCCCAACATCCCGCCCATTCCGGGCATCGAGACGGCCGAGCTGTACGGCACCGCCCCCACCGACCCCGCCGGCTACACGAACCAGCGGGTGCTCATCATCGGCAAGGGCAACTCGGGCTTCGAGACGGCCGACAACCTGGTCGAGACGGCCGCGGTGATCCACGTGGCGGGCCCGCACTCGCTGCGCATGGCCTGGCGCACCCACTACGTGGGCCACCTGCGCGCGGTCAACAACAACCTGCTCGACAGCTACCAGCTCAAGTCGCAGAACGCCCTGCTCGACGGCGACATCAGGCGCGTCGAACGGCAACAGGACGGCACGTACCTGGTCACGGTGGCCTTCGCCCGGGTGAACGAGGTCACCAAGGACATCCCGTACGATCGCGTCATCCTGTGCACCGGCTTCCGCTTCGACGCCGGCATCTTCGCCGACGCCTGCCGCCCCGAGCTGGTGGTCAACGACCGGTTCCCGGCGCTCACCCCCGCGTACGAGTCCGTCAACGTGCCCGGCCTGTACTTCGCCGGGACGATCACCCAGTCGCGCGACTTCAGGCGCGGCACCAGCGGCTTCATCCACGGCTTCAGGTACGGCGTGCGCGCCCTGCACCGCGTCATGGAGTCCCGCCACCACGGCGTGCCCTGGCCCGCCAGGGAGCTCGCGGCCGACCCCGGCGCGCTCGCGGCGGCGGTCATCGAGCGGATCAACCGCACCTCGGCGCTGTGGCAGCAGTTCGGCCTGCTGGCCGACGTCATCGTCCTCGACGGCGACACCGCCCGCTACCTGGAGGAGGTGCCCTACGACCTGCAGGGCCCGCCGATCGGCGACCGCGGCCACTTCGCGATCACCCTGGAGTACGGCCCTGACCACGACCAGGTAGACCCGTTCGACATCGAGGTGGGCCGGATCGCCCAGAGCGACTCCGCCCGGGCGCACGAGGGCCACTACCTGCACCCGGTGGTCCGCCACCACCGTCCGGGCGAGCCGCCCGCCACCCACCACATCACCGAGAACCTGGAGAACGAGTGGAACTCCGAGGAGATCCACGCCGGGCCCCTGCGGGCCTTCTTCGCCAGGCGCACCTCCTCGGTGCCCGTCTGATGGACCTGCGCAGCCTGGGCGACTTCGAGGCCGCCGCCCGCGCCCGCCTCGACCCGGCGCACTACGACTACTTCGCCGGCGGCGCCGGCGCGGAGGTCACCGTGCGGGCCAACGAGGAGGCGTTCGGGCGGCTCGGGCTGCTGCCGCGGGTGCTGCGCGGCGCCGGGCGACCGCGGACCGGCGTCACGCTGCTCGGCAGCCCGGCGGCCGTGCCCGTGCTGGTGGCGCCGACCGCGTTCCACCGGCTCGCCGACCCCGAGGGGGAGCGGGCCACGGCCAGGGCCGTCGCGGCGGCCGGGACCGTCATGATCGTGAGCATGGCGTCCACCGTCGCCATCGAGGACGTGGCGGCGGCGGCGCCGGGCGCCGAGCTCTGGTTCCAGCTCTACCTCCAGCCCGACATGGACTTCACCGAGCGCCTCGTCCGCCGCGCCGAGGCGGCCGGCTGCCGGGCCCTGGTCGTCACCGTGGACTCGCCCGCGCACGGCCGGCGGGAGCGGGACCTGCGCAACGGCTTCGACGACCTGCCCGAGCACCTGTGCTGCGAGAACCTGCGCGACGGCGACCGGGTCCGCCCGATCGTCATGTCGCCGGAGTTGTCGTGGGAGCACGTCGACCGGCTCGGCGCGATGACGTCGTTGCCGATCGTGCTCAAAGGCGTCACGCATCCGGCCGACGCCCGGCTCGCGCTCGGCCACGGAGCGGCGGCGATCATGGTCTCGAACCACGGCGGGCGGCAGCTCGACACCGTGCCCGCCACGATCGACCTGCTGCCGCCGATCGTGGCGGCCGTCGGCGGTGCGGTGCCCGTGCTGCTGGACGGGGGCGTCCGGCGCGGCACCGACGTGCTGAAGGCGCTCGCTCTGGGGGCCGCCGCGGTCGCGGTCGGCCGCCCGGTGATCTGGGGCCTGGCCGCGGCCGGCGAGCGCGGCGTGGCCCGCGTGCTCGCCCTGCTGCGCGCGGAGGTCGAGCAGGCCCTCCTGCTGTGCGGCTGCGCGTCCGTCCAAGAGCTCTGCCCGGACCTGGTGTGGCAGGGCGGGGCGCTGCCGGAGGCGAGGTGGCCGGGCGGGGCGAGGCCGGACGCGGGGTGGCCGGGCGGGACGAGGCCGGACGCGGGGCGGCCGGGCAGGGCTGGAGCGCCATGCTGATGGCTTGTTCGGTGGTGGGGGCGCTCGCGCTCGTGGCGAGCCTGCCCTGGTGGCTGCCCGGCCGGATCGTGGCCCTGCGGGTGCGCGTGTTCAACCGCGTCAACGGGAACGAGGGCATCCCCATCCCCGGCGACCTCGTCGGGGTCGAGCGTTTCCGTGAGCTCTACTGCCATCCGGCCGCCGGCGGCCGGAGCAAGGGGGCGGCGCTGTCGGACCTGTTCTGGTACTGGCTGGCGCCCGGCCCCGAGATGCACCAGGAACACCTGGAGGCCGGTGAGCGGTACGACTCCGTCGCCCGGCTCACCCGCGGCCTGCTCGCCGTGCCGCGCGCCGAGGCGGAGGAGCTCACGCGCCGTTGCGCCGCCCGTACGCTCCAGGACACGGGCGGGCTGGTCCGGCTGCGTGACCTGATGATGCCGCTCTGGGCGGAGTTCTTCTACGAGCTCGTCTTCGCCGGGCCGTGCCCGCGCGCGGCCCGCGACCTCATCACCGGCAACGCCGACGACGTCGTCACCTCGCTCAAGTGCACGGGACTGCGGCACATGGAGCGCCGCGACCGCCTGACCCGCTACCTGCAGGCCCGCCTGCACCGGGTGCGCCTGCCGCTGCCGCCGCGGTTGTCACCCCGGCAGCAGGTCTTCTACCTGCAGGGCGCCTTCTTCAACACCGCCGTCGTGCAGATGGCGGAGGCCATGGCCCACCTGCTGATGGTCCTCGCCAGGCACCCCGCCGAGCAGGAGCGGGCCCGTACGGGCGACGACCGTCACCTCGACCAGGTGATCGCCGAGACGATGCGGCTCTACCCGCTCTTCGGCATCGCGCACCGCGTCACCACCGCCGACATCCCGCTCGACGAGCAGCACGCCATCCCGGCCGGCTCGGTGCTCTGCTTCAACTACCCGGAGTTCCACCGGGCCGGCTTCACCGACCCGGACCGCTTCGACCCCGGCCGCTTCGACGGGCCGGTCAGGGAGCTGAACCACATCCCGTTCGGCGTCGCCGCCAACCGGCCGTGCCCGGCCTGGCGGCTCGCGCCGATCATCATGCGCGTCGCGGCGCGCGAGGTCCTCGGCAGGTACGCCCTGGACTCCTCCGCCGCCCACACCCGGTCCCTGCCCAACAGGGGACCCTGCCTGCTCACCCCGACGAACGCCCCTCGCCCGGCCCGCTCCGCGCTGCTCCGCATGCGCGTCCGCGATCGCTGGGAGGAGGTCTGGCGCAGCCTCGTGCAGCTCGTCCTCGGCACCTACATGGTCTGGGACGCGCGCAGGAAACGGTTGTGCGAGCACTATTTCGACCACTGACGGAGACCCGGCATGCTCATCATGACCCTCGCCCCGCCCGCCGACCCGAACCTCGCCCTCATCCTCAAGGTCCTGCCCGCTCTCCTCGTCATCCTCGTCACGGCGGCGATCTGCGGCCGGCTGGCGCTCATGGTGATGCAACCGCGCGTGCTCGGCGAGATGGTCGCCGGCGTGCTCCTCGGGCCGACGCTGTTCGGCTGGTTGTTCCCCGAGGCACAGGCCGCGGTGTTCCCCCCGGAGGTCAGGCCGACCCTGTACGTGCTGAGCACCATCGGCCTGACCCTCTACATGTTCCTGGTCGGCGCCGGGCTCGACCACGGCAAGCGGGTCGAGGGCGAGGTCAAGAAGGCCGGCGTGCTGGCCGCCTCGGGGATCCTCCCGCCGCTGCTGCTCGGCTTCGGCACCGGGCTCCTCCTGTACGACCTGCTGTCCCGCCCCGACGTCTCCCCGTTGCAGTTCGCCCTGTTCGTCGGCGGCGCCCTGTCGCTGACCGCGTTCCCCATGCTGGCCAGGATCCTGTACGAGCGCAGCCTGGAGAACACCCGGATCGGCCGGCTCACCCTGCTGTCGGCCTCCATCGACGACGCCCTGGCCTGGTGCATCCTGGCCGTCCTGTCGGCCATGCACCTCGGCTCCGGCGCCACCGGGGCGCTGCCCACCATCGGCCTGACGGCGCTGTTCGCCATCGTGATGCTGAAGGTCGTCGCCCCCCTGCTGCGTCCCCTGGGCCGGGCCGTCGCGCGCACCGGCCGGCTCAGCCCGGGCGCCATGTACATCGTCATCCTCATCCCGCTCACCGCCGGCTGGCTGACGGACTGGATCGGCGTCTACGCGGTCTTCGGCGGCTTCTTCGCCGGCCTGGCGATGCCCCGCGACAGCAAATTCCGTGAGGTGCTGCACGGCCGCATGATGGAGGTCGTCTCGACGTTGCTGCTGCCGATCTTCTTCACCTTCTCCGGGCTGAACACCCACCTCGGCGGCATCGCGGGCGGCACCATGCTGCTGGCGTTCGGGCTGATCCTGCTCGCCGGGTTCTGCGGCAAGTACTTCGGCTGCGCCCTGGCGATGCGCGGGCTCGGGTTCGGCTGGCGGGAGTCGTACGCGGTGGGCGCCCTGATGAACGCGCGCGGGCTGATGATCCTCATCTTCATCAACATCGGCCTGGCCCAGGGCATGATCACGCAGGAGCTGTTCGCCATGCTCGTGCTCGTGGCGGTGCTCACCACCGCCGGCGCCCTGCCGCTCTACAAGCTCGCCCTGCCCGAACGGCTGGAACACGACACCAGCCCGGCCGGACAGGTCCAATCCGCCGAGACGGCGCAGGTGGGGCCGGGTGCGCCGGTCTGAGAGAAGGCCAATGGCCGAGTGGACCTGGTAAAAGTCCTGCGGCGGTGTAAACGTGGGCTCGTGGCTGGGACATCGGGTACGGCCGGCCTGCCCTCCCGGCGGCTGCTCATCGTCGAGGACGACCGCGAGCTGGGGCACATGCTGGTCGACCTGTTCACCGAGCAGGGCTACACCGTCGACCTGGCCCTGGAGGGTCAGCGGGGACTGCATCTGGGGTTGAGCCGGGCCTACGACGCCGTGATCCTCGACCGCGGCCTGCCCGCGCTCGACGGGATCGACCTGCTGCGGCGGCTCCGCCGTCAGGCGGTCACCGCACCGGTGCTGGTGCTGACCGCCTTCGGCGCGCTCGCCGACCGGGTCGCCGGCCTCGACGCGGGCGCCGAGGACTACCTCGTCAAGCCGTTCGAGATCGACGAGCTGCTGGCCAGGGTCAGGGCCCTGCACCGCAGGAACATCGACCAGGCCCGGCTGCTGCCGCTCGGCGCCGGCTGGCTGGACTCCGACTCCCACATGGTCCGGCTGCCGACCGGCGAGCAGGTGCTGCTCTCCGGCCAGGAGTGCCGGCTGCTGAGCGCCCTGGCCGCCCGCCCGCGGCAGGTGCACACCCGCACGTCGCTGCGGCAGCGGGTCTTCGCCGGCGCTCAGAAGGAATCGATCGTGGACACCTACGTCTACTACCTGCGCACCAAACTGGGCACCGGGGTCGTGTGCACGGTGAGAGGCGTGGGCTACCGCCTGGGTGCGTTGTGAGCATGCTGGACCGGGCGCGCCCGCGCCGCCCGGCCGCCGAACGGCGGCTGCCGGCCCGCGCCGGCGGGCCGCCCGATCCTGACCGGCGGCTGCTGATCCGGGCCCGCCGCCGGCTCACCGTGCAGGTGGCGGGCGCGATCTCCGTGGTGCTCGCGCTCGTCGGCGTGCTGGTCTTCTGCTTCATGACGCACGAGCAGAGCGCCTCCGCCCGGCGCGACCTGGCCGGCGCCGCGCAGCGCTCGCCCCTGGCCCACCCGCCGCCCTGCATGTGGCTGTTCGAGCTGCGCGGCGGGTCCGTGCAGAGCTCTCCGGGGGCGCCGGCCGCCCTGCCGGTGCGCTCCGTGCTCGACCGGGTGGCCGCCGAAGGCCGGCCGAGGGTCGAGGAGGTCCGCGTGGCCGGCCGCGACTACCTCATCCACACCCAGCGCCGCGGCGGCGCGACCGTCCAGGTCGCGATGGACCTGCGCTACGCGGCCGCCGAGCGCGGCAGGCTGCTGCGTACGCTGGCCGCCGCCGAGATCGCCGGGTTGCTGGCCGCGCTGCTGGTCGGCCAGGTCATCTCCCGGCGGGCCATCGCGCCGCTCGGCGAGGCCCTGGTCCGCCAGCGCCGCTTCGCCGCCGACGTCAGCCACGAGTTGCGCACCCCGCTGACCCGCCTGCACACCCGGGCCCAGCTCCTGTCGCGCAGACTGCGCGGCGGCACCGACCCGATCCTGCTCATCGACGAGGTGGACCAGCTCGTGACCGGGTCGAGGCAGCTCGGGGAGGTGGTGGCCGACCTGCTGCTGTCGGCCCAGTTCAACCAGCTCCGGCGGCCGTTCGGGCCGGTGGACCTGGCCGGGCTGGCGGCGGAGCTGGCCGTGGCCGAGAACGCGCGTGCCGAAGCGCGCGGCGTGCGCGTCGAGGTCCGCTGCGAAGGCGCGGGCGAGCACGTCGTGCACGGGGTGGCGTCCGCGCTGCGCCGGGTGATCTCGGCGCTGCTCGACAACGCACTCCGCCACACGAGCGCCGGCGGCCACGTCTGGATGACGCTCTCCAGCGCTCCCGGCCTGGTCCAGCTCACCGTCCGGGACGACGGGTCGGGACTGGACCCGGCGGACGCCGAGCGGCTGTTCACCAGGTTCGTCGGCGACGGGTCCGGGCTGGGGCTGGCGCTCGTACGCGAGGTGGTGGACGGCCACAACGGCACCATCACGGCCGACGGCCGGCCCGGCGCCGGCGCGGTCTTCACGGTCCGCCTGCCCGCCGACCGCACCTGGACGGCGGCCGTGCCGCTCCCGTACCAAGCGCCCGCGCGCAGACTTAGGATGCGGAAATGACGCCGAGCGCGCTGGACCTCGTCCGCCTGCACGTGTCGGGAGAGACGACGGTCACCGCGACCGTGCGGGAGGCGCTGGACCGGCTGGCGGACCTGCGCGGGCGGATCGGCGGGGTGGCCGCGACCGACTCGGAGCGGAGCCTGGCCGAGGCCGAGGCGGCCGACCGGCGGCTGCGCGCGGGCGCGGGCAGAGTCCTCGAAGGGGTGCCGATCACGGTCAAGGACTGGATCGACACGGCCGGCTGGCCGATCACGGGCGCCACCGGCAACGACCGCGGCACGCCAGGCCGCCGGCCCCGCTCGGACGCCACCGCGGTGGCCCGGCTGCGGGCCGCCGGCGCGATCGTGGTCGCCGTCAGCAGCGCCATGGCGGACAACCCGCTGCACGGGGTCACCCGCAACCCGCGCGATCCGGCGCGCGCCCCCGGCGGCTCGTCGTCGGGCACGGCGGCGCTGGTGGCCGCGGGAGCGGTGCCGCTCGGGCTGGGCAGCGACTCCGGCGGCAGCATCCGGGTGCCGGCCGCCTGGTGCGGGATTCCCGGGCTGAAGCCGACGTTCGGCCGGGTGCCGCTCACCGGGCACTTTCCGCGCTCCGGCGCGCTGGAGGACGGCAGGACCGTCATCGGGCCGCTGGCGTCCTGCGTGCCCGACCTCGCCGCCGTCCTGCGGGTGATCGCGGGCCCCGACGGCCTGGACGCCGGCGTCGCGCCCGTGCCCCTGCGGGAGTGGACGGCGGTCGAGGTGGCGGGGCTGCGCGTCGGCACGATGGCCGGCGTCCCGCCGGTCGCGGCGGCGGTGGAGGCGCTGGCCAAGGCCGGGGCCGCGGTGGTGGAGGAGCCCGTGCCCGACGTGCGGCAGGAGGCGCTGGAGCTGACCCGCCGCCACTGGGGCCGCACCGGGTTGTCGGGGGCTGAGCACGTACGCCTGCTGTGGGACTGGGACCGGTTCCGCCGCCGCATGATGGCCGCCGTCGCCGGCCTGGACGTGCTCGTCACGGCGGCGGCCCCGTGGCCGCCGCCACCCTGGAGGGAGTCCATCGAGCCCGACTATCTCTGGACCCTGCCCTGGAGCCTGACCGGCGCGCCCGTCGTCGTCGTGCCCTCGGCGGGCGGGATCGGCGGGGCGGGCGCCGTGCAGATCGTCGCCCGCCCGTGGGAGGACCACGTCGCCCTGGCCGCGGCCTTCGCGCTCGACGGCGCCGGGGGCCGGCTCCCGTGACCCGCGCGCGCCCCTGCTAGGGTGCGGCGAATGAGCGGACGGGGAGTTCTCGTGACCGGCGCGTCACGAGGCATCGGCAGGGCCATCGCCACGGCGTTCGCGGCGCAGGGCGACCGGGTCGCGATCCACCACCGGGACTCGGCGAAGGACGCCCAGAGCCTGCTCGGCGGCCTGCCGGGCGGGGGCCACGCCGTCGTCGCGGCCGATCTGGCCGACCCCGGCGAGGTCCAGCGCATGACCGACGCCGCCGCACAGGCGCTCGGCGGGATCGACGTGCTGGTCAACAACGCCGGCGTCCTCCTCGGCCACCCCGTCACCGCCACCTCCTACGAGGAGTGGCAGACCGCGTGGCGGCGCACGCTCGACGTCAACCTGGTGGGCCCGGCCAACACCATCTGGTGCGCGCTCAAGCACATGCCCGCGGGCGGCCGCATCATCAACGTCTCCTCCCGCGGCGCCTTCCGCGGCGAGCCCGACAGCCCCGCCTACGCCGCCAGCAAGGCCGGGCTGAACGCGCTGGGCCAGTCACTCGCCATCGCCCTCGGCCCGCACGGCGTCGCCGTGGCCACCGTGGCGCCGGGCTTCGTCGAGACGGACATGACGAACGAGCACCTCAAGCCGCCGCGCGGCGACGCGATCCGCGCCCAGAGCCCGTTCGGCCGGGTGGCGCAGCCGGAGGAGATCGCGGCGGCCGTGCTCTATCTCGCCTCCCCGGCCGCCGAATGGGCCAGCGGCGCCGTGCTCGACCTGAACGGCGCCTCCTACCTCCGCTGACCGGCCCACGCAGCGTCGGGCAGGTCAGCGCGTCTGGCAGGTCAGCGCAGGCGGCGGGTGAGCAGCAGGGCGCCGCGTCCCGACACCAGCGAGGCGCCCCACGCGCGCAGGTCCTGCGGCTTGGGCCCGCTCACCGCGCCGGAGTCGAGCAGGTCGGCCCAGTCGAGCAGGGACTCCGCGAGCATGAGCGGCACCCCGCGCCGCTCGTGCACCTCGGCGGCGGCCTCGAAGTGCTCGGCGGCCCGCTGCGGATCGCCGGTCGCCACGCACAGGTGGGCCAGGTAGTGGTGCCCGCAGTGATGCGCCACCGTGCCGTGCCCGAACGTCTCCCCGTCGGCGGCCAGCGAGTCGTAGAGCTGGGCGGCCAGCTCCGTCCGCTTCAGGTGGGCGGCGGCCACCGCCAGGTTGTCCAGCGCGGGCCGGTGCGCCATGTTGCGCGGCGGCACCGCGCCGCGGTCGGCCAGGATGCGGTCGAGCAGCGGCCCGGCCTCCTCGTCGCCCAGCTCGCACAGGAACCGCAACACCGCGTGCACCGGATCGACCCGCGGCGCCTGGGCCGCGCGGAGCATCCGGTCACGCAGCTCCCACAGCCGGCCCTGCAGCCGCCGGATCTCGCCGATCTGCTCGGCGTAGATGGCCACGGCCTCCAGCCGCCGGCCGATCTCGCTGCCGAGCCGCATGGCGGCCTCCGCCTCCGACTCGGCCTGCGCCAGGTCGCCCTGCATCAGCGTCAGCCCGGCCCTGGAGTAGCCGATCAGCCAGTTGAGGTGCGGCTGCGCCAGCCGGCGGGCCAGCTCGTCGGCCTGGTCGAGCAGCGCCGCCGCCTTGGCCATGTCGCCGCTGTCGAGGACCGGGGGCGTGCGCTGCACGTAGGCGTGGAAGAGCGCCAGGTCGTCGCCCGTCCGGCGGGCCGCCTCCAGCATCTCGTCGCCGTCGCGGTGCCGCTGGTGCAGCGGGTCGGCGGGGATGATGGTCAGGCTGCGCATGCCGAGCACGCTGGCCAGCGTGCGCGGGTCGCCGGACTTGCGGGCCAGCGCCACCGCCTCGTCGCTGAGCGCGAAGCGCCGCTCGCCGTCGGGCGCCCAGATGAGCTCGGAGGCGAGCTGCCCCGCGAGCAGTGCCCTGGTGCTCACATCGGTGGAGTCGACCACCTTGCGGGCCTCGGTCAGCAGCGCGATGCGCTGCGTGTCGGGCGCCGCCGAGATGTGCGAGAAGCCGCGGTCGCCGCCGAGCGCGGCCGTGACGATCAGGTCGCCCCGCTCGCACTCCCTGGCCAGGTCGGCCGCCCGCACGAGGGTCGGCCTGGCCTCCGGATGCCCGGCCAGCCACATCGCCCTGCCGCACTCCACCAGCAGCTCCGCGCACCGCTCCGGCGCTATGCCGGGGAAGTCCCGCAGCAGGTCGAGCGCCCGCTGGTACCAGGTGACGGCCTCGCGGTGCGCCAGCCCGGCCAGGGCGTGCTGCGCCGCGAGCACCGCCGCGTCGGCCGCCGCGCTCACCCGGCCGGGGTCGCGGCCGTGCTCGGCGGCGGCCACCAGGTGGGCGGCCACGACGTACGGCCGCGACTCCATGGCCCTCGGGTCGGTCGCGCACAGGGCGTCGGCCACCCGCCCGTGCAACAGCCCGGCGCGCGGCGCGGAGAGCGTGGCGTAGAGGGCGTTCCTGGTCAGCTCATGCGAGAACTGGTAGAACTGGCTGTTGGACAGCGTCACCAGGCCCGCGGCCATCGCCTCCTCCGCCGCGGCCACGAAACGGGCCTCGTCGAGGTCGAGGCCGAGCCGGAGCTGAGCCGACTCCATCCGCTCGCCCACGGCCAGCAGGCTGACCAGCTCGCGGGCGTCCTGGTGGAGCTGCGCGAGCCTGGCCACCACCATCCGGGTGACGGAGTCGGGCACGGCCAGCGCGTCGAGCTCCTTGCCCGCGGTCATCTCCCTGACGACCTCGCTGATGAGGAAGGCGTTGCCGCCGGTGATCCGGTGCAGCAACCGGGCGTCGCCGCCGCCGCGTACCTCCGCCAGCGTGTCGCTGACCTCGTCGAGCCCGAACGAGGGCACCTGGATGACCCGGCTGCCGGCCGTCAGCTTGTGCAGCTCCGGCATGGCCGCGTCGGCCGGCACGGGCCGCGAGGTGGCCAGGACGAGCAGCGGCAACGATTCGGCGTCCCACATCAGGGCGTTGAGCATCTGCAGCGACTCCAGCGTCGCCCACTGCAGGTCGTCGATCACCAGCAGCACCGGCCGCACCGTGGCCAGGCGCTCGATCAGCGTGCGGGCCGCCGCCATCAGGTGGTAGCGCTCCGACACCGGCTCGGTGGCCGGCGGCACCTGCAGGGACAGGGGCGGCGCGGCCAGCGACGGCGCCAGGCGGACGAGCTGGCCGCACTGCTGGTCGATCCCGGCGCGCAGCAGCAGCGCGGGGGAGGTGCGGGCGAGCCGCTCCACCGCGCCGGCGATCGGCTCGTACGCCTGCCGCGCCGGATCCGTGCACCGCCCCGCCAGCACCGTGAACTGCCGCTTGAGCGCCCGCAGGGCCATCACGGAGGCCAGCCGGGTCTTGCCCACCCCGGGATCGCCCTGGAGGACCACCACCCCGCTGCCGAACTCCGCCGCCGACAACTCGCCGTCCAGCGCCTGCAACTCCTCGTCCCTGCCGACGAAGGGCAGCACGTGGCCGTCGTCCAGCCACGTGGCCAGGCCGCCGCTCTGGTGGTGGTCGGCGGCCTGCCAGTGCAGCTCGTAGGTGTGCATGGGCTCGCGCAGCCCCTTGCCCGGCAGGCGCCCCAGATCCTTGAACTCGTGCCGGCTGCGGCCCTGGGCCAGCCGCCGGACCAGATCGGTGCAGAGCACCTGGCCGCCCTCGGCCACCGCGACGAGGCGGGCCGCCTCCACGGTCGGCAGCCCGCTGACGTCGTCGTGACCCCAGCACACGTCGCCGGCCGCGAGCGCGGCCTTGATGGAGATCTTCTCCAGGGCCCGCTCGTTCTCGTCGGCGACGGCCTGCTCCACCGCGATGATCGCGTCGAGCCCGGCCGTGGCCGAGTCGAACACGGCCATCAGCCCGTCGCCGAGGCTCTTGGTGAACGTCGAGCCGCTCGCCGTCACCACCGAGCGCAACAACTGGTAGAGGCGGCGGAAGACGACGTTGGCCCGCTCCTCGCCCAGCCTGATCCGCAGGGCGGTGGAGCTGACCACGTCGGTGAACAGGATGGTCGCCGTGGTCAGTGTGCCGGGCGGATGCGGAACAGTCACGTGCGCAGCCCTTTCGACCTCTGTGCGGGCGCTCGTAGTTTCTGGCGTACCGTGGCGCGGATCTCGCGGGTCTTCACCGCGGGCTTGGACTGCTTGATCCGCCACGCGCGGGCCAGCTCCCCGGGGATCCTGAACGCCGCCTGCCCGTCGGAGTGGCGGTCGATCAGGGCGACCACGATGTGCCGCCCGGCCCTGCGTACCAGCCAGCGAATCACACCGCGCACCGGCCTCGCCAGCCATGCGGAGCGATGAGCCGAACGCGCCGCCGCGAACAGGGCCGTGCACCACCAGGCGGCCGGCGGCACGCCGAGGAGGCGGGGCACCTGGTCGGCGCCGTGGGCGGCGTCGCGGAAGACCCAGTGCACCAGGCTGCGCGGCAGCTTACGCCACCCCAGGTGCATGAATCCCTCCATCTCCTCCAGCAGCCTGGCCATCAGCCGGCGGCCCTCGTCGCTGGATTCGTACAGGCGGCCCAGGCGCTCGCTGACCGGATCGACGTCGGCGAGCGTGAGCGGGCCGTCCCGGCAGGCGTCCACGCCCATCAGGTTGCCGAAGACGCTCCACGTGTAGAGGTGCGCCTCGCGCTGCTCCTCGCTCAGCACCACGCCCATGCTCTCCAGAGCCTCCCACGTCACCACGGAGAAGTCGAAGATGGTGGCGAGCAGCAGCTCCTGGTTGACCGGCGGCCCGAACCGCTCCTTGTCCCAGTGGTCGGCGAAGCGCTCGTTGACCAGCGCGCGCACGAACGAGTGCAGGATCCGCAGCCCGATCGCCGTGGTGTGCCCGGGGCGCCCCGGCTGCAGACTGTCGGTGGCCTTCAGCCCCATGACGTCGATCAGCATCTGGCCGGTCTCGGCGACCCGGCGGGTGAGGCTGTGCGTGGCCAGGTTGGAGACACCGCCCAGCACCTTGGCGCTGGACACCTCCACGTACGCCATCGGCAGGCACTTGCAGAACAGCGCCGCCGCCTGGTAGAGCCCGTAGTCGGCGAACACCGCCTGCCCCTTGGCGAGCAGCGCCTTGTCGTCGCCCCACTCGGGCAGGTCCATGGTGAAGTCGAGGGCGTCGAAGATGAGGGACGCGGGCGGCTCGCCCGAGGGCTCCCTGGCCTCCCGCTTGGCCCGGCCCAGCTCCTCGATGACGGCCTTCACCAGCTCCAGCGGCCCGCTTCCCCCGGATTGGGTGTCCAGGAAGCCGGCCACGATCTTGTCGATGTCCGGATCCGCCTGCTGCCTGAGCTGGCGGAACCTCTCCTCCGGCCAGCGCTCGGCGACCTCTTGATCGTTCATGTGTGCCCCGTATGGTGAGTTTTTGTCAGAGTCCGCCCCGTTTCTGTAGGGCGGCGATGTCCAGCAGCGTGATCGTCCTGCCTTCGACGATGATCAGGTTGCGGGCCACGAGGGACTGCAGGGCCCGGTTCACCGCCGGCCGCGAGGCGCCGATCAGCGCGGCGAGGTCGGACTGGGTCAGCCCGGGCAGGTCCACCACGCCGTCGGCCTGGCCGTGCTTGTCGGCCAGTTGCAGCAGCAGCTTGGCCAGCCGGCCGCCCAGGTCGAGGAAGGCCAGGTCGGCCGCCTGCCCGGTGAGCCTGCGCACCATGTGGCCGAGCATGCGCAGGAACTCGTCGGCCAGCCCTGGATGCTCCCGCATCAGCTCCAGCAGCCGCGCCCTGGGCAGCACGAACACCCACGCGGGCCGCACGGTCACGATCGAGGCCGAGCGCGGCGAGCCGTCCAGCAACGCCATCTCGCCGAAGGTGTCGCCCCCGCTCAGCATGTTGAGCACGATCTCGTCGCCGTGCTCGGTCGTGAACACCACCTTCACCAGGCCGTCCAGCAGCACGTACAGCGACTCTCCCGGATCCCCCTGATGGAAGATGATCTGCCCGGACCGGTAGCGCCGCGCCAGCCCGGCCCGCGCCGTGCTCTGGATGCCGCTCTCCCCGAGAACGCGGAACAACGGGATCCGCGCCAGCACGTCGGCTACCTGGACGTCGTGTGGAGCTCCGCTGCGCCCGTTCATGCAAGAACTTTAGGCCGCATTCCGCGTCCGGGAAGGATGTGGTAGGCGATCTGCCGAATGTGACGCAGAACACACTGGCTCTGTGCCACGCGAAACAGACCCCGTCGATCACACGGAGCACCGTTGGGGTGCCGGCCGGTAATGGAGACCCCCTCAGCGCCCGGACCGGCAGGGAGATCGACATGCAGGTGGAGACCATTGAACGCCTCGACACGGCCGCGTTGGTGTCGGCCGCCCAGAAGGGCGACGCCGAGGCGTGGGAGCGGCTGATCGAGGAGTTCAGCCCCATGCTGAAGGCACGCATCCGCCGGTTCAGGCTGAGCCACGAGGACGCCCAGGACGTGCTCCAGACGACCTGGCTGCTGGCCTGGCAGAACCTCAGGAGCGTGGAGGACGGCCAGCGCATGGCGGGCTGGCTGGCCACGATCGCCTTCCGCGAGTGCCTGAAACTCACCAAACGGACAAGGGAAATCTGCACCCCGGACCTCGATTCCTTGGGCAGCACGGACGACGTGGACCGCGAGCTGGCCAGGACATGGCTGGCCGGCACGCTGGCGGAGCTCGTCGAAGAGCTGCCGGCAGCGCAGCGGGTCCTGTTCAGAGCGCTCACGGAGACCTCCGAGCCCCACTACGTGGACGTGGCGCGCAGGCTGGGCAGACCGGTCGGGAGCATCGGGCCCACCCGAGCCCGCTGTTTCGCGAAGCTGCGCGGGCTTCTCCAGGCCCGCGAGATCACCAGGGACTTCCTGGACTGACCTCCTGCGACGTGCCTATTTCACCGTCGGGTCGAGCGGGATCGCCTCCAGGAACGGTTCGAAGTCGAAGTGGGCCATCTCGTGTGCGTCCGGGTCCGTCTCCGCCGGGTAGCGATAGATCCTCCGGCGGCGGCGGCCCGGTTTGTCGTCGAACAGGTCGCTGACGGCCTCGGGGACGAGGCCGCGCGACATCTCCGCGGCGAGCCCTTCGGCGACGGCCTTGTCGAACGGCACGTCATAGAGCGCGGTCACGTTCTGGTAGACGCGGAAGTAGCTGACGATGAAGCGCATGCGGTCGGGGTAGGACACCCAGTCGGCCACCCCGGCCGTGGCGGCCACGGGGTCGTCGGGGATGAACTCCGCGGCCAGCGCGCGCACCTTCGCGTGCTGGATCGGCGCCCAGGTCCTGGCCAGGTCGACGCCGTCGGGCGGGGTCAGCGGCCGGCCCACCTTGATGTCGCTGAGCGGCGTGCGCACCGCGAACAGGTGGCGGGTGTAGAGCGAGGACCACGTCTTCTCCAGCCTGCGCGTCAGCCACGGCTGGTCCTCGTGCCGCGCGCTGTAGAGCCGGAACCTGGCGAAGCGCTTCCTGGTCACCAGGGAGCGCAACGACCGCCACGACACCCGGGTCAGCCACCGCACCGGCCGGTAGAGCACCAGCTCCAGCGACGCCTGCGCGCGGGCCTGCTCGTAGGCCGACAGCGCGATGTTGGCGCCGAACATCAGCTCCGCCTTGGCCGCCGGATCGGTGGCCTGCCGCGCCTCCACCAGGAGCTCGGCGGCGTCCTTCAGATAGCGCGCCTCGGCGGGCGACAGCAGGTCGGCCAGGAACTCCGGCGGTTGCGGCGTCAGGTCCGACTCCGGGCTGACCTTCAGGAAGCGGTCGGGCGTCTCCTCCCACAGGTTGACCGCCAGGCTGGCGGTCTCCAGGAAGATGGCCCGGTTGGCCAGCGCGAGCCCGAGCTGGTAGCTGGGCCCGAGCAGGGTGAGCAGCGTGGCCCTGAACATCCTCCTGAAGCGGTGCGGAACGCGCAGCCGGCGGCCGAAGTCCTCGATGAACGGCGAGTCCGGGCCGAGGTCGAGACTCTCCCCGACGGCCTTGGAGGTCCAGGTGGCGTAGCAGTACCAGTTGTTCGCGTCCTTGCCGAGGTGCGCGGCCAGGTCGGTGGCGACACGGTTGTAGGCGTAGGCGATGACCATCGCTTCGAGCGCCGGGCTCCGGTCCTTGTAGGCGGCGATGCGCAGGACGTCGTCCGCGGTCATCGGAGTGTCGGACATGAGGTCTCCCGTTCGCTGATCCCTTCGCCTCAAGGAGATAGGAGCGTTCCCAGCGGCGTCAGATACAGGCGGCTTCGGTGAACTTCCGGCGCTCTGCCGTTGCCCCGTGGCCGCCAGCCAGGAGCGTAGGAGGCGTTGCTTGCGATGGGCTTGCAGGACGATCGTCGTGCACGATGCACCGTTCCACAGGGAGATGACGGCCGCGTCCCACCGCCCCGAGCGCGGCACCCGGGGCGGTGGTCCTCATTCCTTGACCATGATCTTGCTGATCACCACGAATCCGCCGAGCGCCCCCGCGGTGCCGGCGGCGGTCGTGGTCGTGAGGTTGACGACCAGGTCATAGGTGCCGGGGGAGAGCTGCCCGCGCATGGGAACGGAGGCGGTGTAGCGCCCCGAGCCAGGGGTGAAGGTCATTTCCACCGCGGGCGAGGGGTGCCGCGATTCGCCGCCTCCGAGCAGATCGGCGATGATCTCCAATTGCCAGCGGCCGGCCAGCCAGTCGATGAGCTCACCGCTGACCTCCCAGCTCACGTCGACGGTCCACCCTTCGCTCTGCCGCACGACGTTGGTGGGTTGCGCGCCCGGATCGATGACCTGGCCGTGGAGAATACCGGCCAGTTGTTCGGCCGGTACTTTCATCACCTGGAATTCTCCGGTCGCCATTGCGCTCTCCTCCCCAAGGGCCGGATGCCCGTGTGAAGGAGCAGAGCGGTGACACCCGTGGCCAGATACGCGTCCCTTCTGGCAATGGATGCCGGTTTCTGTCAGGTGCGGGGGTCGCGGATCATGACCAGATCTCCCGGGCCCGCGGTGGTGATGCTCTCGCCGTTCAGCGTGACGCGCGCGGCGACGGCTGAGGACAGGAAGGCGTTGAGCCCCTTGACCACCAGGTCGCCGAGCTCGCCGCCGGCCAGCCGCAACACCGCCGCGCCGCCGTCCGCGGCGACGATCTCGACGGTCCCGTACGGGGTGCGCACCCCGACCGGGCCCCGGTTGCCGGTCTGGACGAGCACGGTCAGGTAGTGAACGTCGCGGCCGGGATGGCTGCGCAGGTAGGCGTCGGCGGAGCCGTACAGGACGGGGCTCTGAGCCGGCGCCGGCGGAGGCGCGGAGGGGGTGAGCAGGGCGCACGGCGCCAGGCGTTCGTCGCGTGTGGGGGCCGGCCCGTCCAGCAGCACCTGGCCGCCCGCCGCGGCGTAGCCGGCGAGCAGTTCCTGCACGCGCCGGTGCATGAAGGGGCCGCCCGGCACGGTGACGCTCCGGTAGGCGGCCAGCTCCTCCGGGGCGGCGTGCTCCAGGTCGAGCAGCGCGTAGTCCAGGCCCTGCCCGCGCATCCGCTCGTGGAAGGCCAGCAGCGGCCCGCCGCACCCCGGACCCCCGGGGCCCGACAGCGCCGCGATCCCGGCATAGGGCAGGTACAGCCCGAAGGCGTGCTCCCGCGTCCCCGCGCACTCCAGGTACTCGGCCCCGTGGACGGCGAAGAAGTCCGCCAGCGCCCGCACGACCGGCGCCTTCGCGGTCGCGGTCCCGGTCGCGTCGATGGGCGCGCAGTCCGGGTAGGGCCCCGCGTGCGCCGCGTCCAGCTCCGGCGCCCACCCCGAGGTGGCGACCCCGGTGTAGACGTTGACGCCGGTCGCCCCCGCCGCCAGGGCGAGCAGCGACTGGTGGAAGCTGGTCGCGGCGTCGATGTAGGCCGGGGCGTAGAGCTCGGAGAAGCCCCAGTTCTCCTCCAGGTTCGGGCCGGGGGCGCGCTTGGCCGCGATCACGTAGCGGGCGTGCGCCTCGCGGTCGGCCGAGACGACCCCCATCCAGTTGGTGAACCCGTAGGTGATGCCGCCCCACGACTCCGGCCTGACCCTGGCCAGCCAGTCGTCCAGCTCCGGCACGGTGGGCGGGTTCAGGTTCACGATCACGGGCAGGTCCGAGCCGACGGCCTGCGCCCAGACGCGGTACACCTCGGCGAGGTAGCCAGCGTGGAAACGGCCCCAGTCGGCGAGCGCGAGCAGGCCGCCGGACGCCTGCGGCGGCTCGATCGCGGTCCAGTCGCCGAAGGCGGTGCCGTGGGCGGCGTTGTACGCCTCCAGGTCGCCGTACCAGGCGCGCAGCCGGTCGTGGAAGAACGCCGTCCCCGAGGGGCTGTGGTCGTAGGCCGTCAGGGGCAGCGCGCCGCTGGTGTAGATGCCCTCGTTCGCGATCTGCAGCGCGATGACCGGGCGCGCGGCGGCCAGCACCTCCTTGCCCACCGCCGACAACCACTGCGTGGCCTTGGCCAGGAACGCGGCGCCCAGCGGCGCGGGCAGCACCCGGCCGGCGGGGTCGGAGCCGTCCACCCAGCGCGACGGGAGGCCGCCGGCGGCCAGCAGCGGCTCGATCGCCGGGTCGGCGTCCGGGCAGACCCAGTCGGGCAGCCCCCCGTAGGTCACCTCGGCGTGGATGAACGGGCCCGGCTTGGCGATCACCCGCAGCCCCAGCTCGTCGCAGAGGGACAGGAAGGCGACGACGTTCCTGGCCGGATGGGTGACGCCGGTGAAGTCGGGCGCCGTCCCCTGATCGGGCTGGTGGTGCCGCCACGGCAGGTAGCAGGTGACCACCTCGATCCCGAGCTCGTCCCGTACGGCCCGCAGCCGGTCCTCCCAGACGGCGGGATCGTCGCGGTAGTAGGGATAGTCGGCGGTGATGAGCACCCGCGGCACGCCGTCGACGACGGTGACCCCGTCGCGGACCTCGATGAGCACGCTTCTCCTCCTCAGGCTTTGAGACCGGTGAACGCGATGCCCTGCAGGATGCGGCGCTGGAAGACCAGCAGCACGGCGATCACCGGCAGGACGGCGAGCGTGGCGCCCGCCATGATGTAGTAGGCGCGGCCGCCGTCGGGGCTGGCCACGAGCTGCTGCAACGCCAGCGGCAGCGTGTAGAGCTCGGGGTCGTTGGTCACGAGCAGCGGCCAGACCAGGTCGTTCCAGTGGAACAGGAAGCTGGTGATCGTGACGACCGCCAGCACCGGCTTCGACAGCGGCAGCACGATCCGCCAGAAGATCTGCATCCGGCCGGCGCCGTCGATGAGCGCGGCCTCCTCCAGCTCGGCCGGGATCGACAGGAAGAACTGGCGCAGCAGGAAGATGTCCAGCACCGAGGCGATGTTCGGGACGATGAGCCCCCACCCGGAGTCGAACATGCCGAGCGACTGCGTGACGTGGATGCGCGGCACCAGGAGCGTGATCGCGGGCACCATCATGCCGCCCAGCATGATCACGAAGAGCCGGTCGCGGCCGGGGAACGGGATGCGCGCGAACGCGTACGCGGCCAGCGCGTCGATCAGCAGCTTGGCCGGCACCAGGATCGCGCACACCCAGACGCTGTTGACGAACGCGTTCCCGAGCCCGCCGACGCCGAGCACGTAGTCGTAGTTGTCCAGGGTGGCCGCCCACTCGCCGGTCTTCTTGTCCAGCGGCAGCAGGTTGGGCACCTTGCTGTAGATGTCCTGGCCGTGCTTGAACGAGGTGGCCAGCATCCACAGGAACGGCACCACCGACACGGCCGCCAGCAGCACCAGCGCCACGTAGACGGAGATCCTGCGCCCCTTGATCATGACGCCTCCTGCTTGACGAACCGGAACTGCAGCGCGGTGACGATCATGATGAAGACCAGCAGCACGAACGACATCGCGCAGGCCGCGCCCATCGCGTCGTACCGGAAGGCGAACAGGTACAGGTGCAGCACGTAGGTCAGGCCCGACTGCTCGGGGCCGCCGGTGACGCTGCGCCCGTTGCCCGAGAAGATCACGTACACCAGGCCGAACACCTGCAACGCGGCGATCACGCCCGTCACCAGCAGGTAGAACGTGGTCGGCCGGAGCATCGGGAACGTCACCCGCCAGAACCGCTGCCAGGGGCCGGCCCCGTCGATGATCGCCGCCTCCTGGATGGCGCCGGGAATGCCCTTCAGCCCCGCCAGGTAGATGATCATCGAGATGCCGCACTGCCAGGCCGCGATGAAGGCCAGCGCGGGGATGACCAGCTCGGGGGTGTTGAGCCAGTTCTGCCCCGGGATGCCGACGACGCCCAGCAACGTGTTGATCAGGCCGTACTGCGGGTCGTAGAGCCAGCGCCAGATGGCGCCGACCGCCGCCTCGGCCGTGACGACCGGCAGGAACAGCAGCAGCCGGAACACGTTCGCGCCGCGCCGGATCCCGTTCAGCAGCAGCGCCTGCACCAGCGCGGCGACCATGGTCAGCGGCACGGCGATCAGCGTGTACTGCAGCGTGACCCGCACCGACTTCCAGAAGTGCGGATACTTCACGTCGTCGAAGATCAGGTCCGTGTAGTTGGCCAGGCCCACCCAGGCGGCGTCGGAACGCAGGTTCCAGTCGGTGAAGCTGTAGTACAGCGCGGACAACGCCGGATACAGCAGGAAGACCAGGAAGTAGGCGAGCGCCGGCGCGATCAGCGACCAGCCGATGAGATGGTCCCGCCGCCGGGCCGTACGGCGGCGGGCCCGCTTGCCCGGCCCCGCCGCCCGGCCGCCCGCCGGCGACCGGCCCGCCAGTACGGGTGCGGTCACGTCAGCCGTTCCAGCCGAGCAGGGAACGGGTCTTGGCCGCCGCGTCCGTCAGCGCCTGCTGGGCCGTGACCTTGCCGACCAGCGCCGACTCGATCGCCGGGGCGATGATCTCGTCGTTGACCTGGATCCACTGCGGCACGGCGGGCCTGGCGTGCGCCACCTTGAGCTGCTCCAGGAACGCCGCCTGCTCCGGCCCGCCCGCGACCACCTGCGCCTTGAGGTGGATGGGGAACCCGCCGAGCGCGTCGGCGACGACGCCGTTGTTGTCGGCGTTGCCGAGGAAGGCCAGCCACTTCCACGCCAGGTCGGCGTTCTTGCTGGTGGAGAAGACCACCGAGTCCTCGCCGCCGATGTTGCCGGCCGGCTCGCTCTTGTACGGCAGCGGCGCCACCCCGAAGTCGAGGTCGGGGAACTGCTCGTGGATCGTCGGCACGTCCCAGGGGCCGGAGATGGTCATGGCCGCCAGGCCGTTCTCGAACGGCTTGTCCGAGTCGGTGATCTTGCGGGGCGACGACTTCAGCAGGTCCGCCCAGAGTTGCAGCGCCTCCACGGCCGGCGGCTGGTCGAAGAGCACCTTCTTGCCCGCGTCGTCCACCATCTGGCCGCCCGCGCCGTGCACGATCCCGGGGAACATCCAGGCGCCGTAGCCGTCGCCCTTGGGCACGTTCATGCCGGCCACGTTCGCGTCGGCGGCGTGCACCTGGGCGGCCGTCGCCTTCAGCTCGTCCCAGGTCTTCGGCGGGGCCGGCACCAGCTTCTTGTTGTAGAACAGCGCGACCGTGGTCTGGTCCTGGGGCAGTCCGTAGAGCTTGCCGTTCGCGCGGTTGGTGTCGAGGGCGCCCTTGTAGTAGTCGGCCTCGTTGATCAGGCCGGCGGGCACTTCCTTGATCGTGCCGTCCAGGGCGTACTTGGAGACCAGGGGCTGGTCGAGGATGCCCGCGTCGGGCGCGCTCTTGCTGGCCACGGCGCTGCCCAGCTTGGTGTTGTAGTCGTCCTTCGGGATCTTGACGAGCTTGACCGTGACACCCGGGTTGGCCTTCTCGAAGTCCTTGCGGACCTTCTCCACGACCTGCCCGGCCTGCGGGGTGCGGTCCTGGTACATCCAGAAGGTCAGCTCCTTGGCGGCGTCCGATCCCTGCTCGCCGCCACCGCCGCCAGCGCCGCCGCACGCGGCCAGCCCGGTCGCGAGCAGCGTCGCGAGCCCGGCCACGACGGCGCCTCGCACAAGTCCTCGGCTCATTGTCGTCTCCTCATCGGGGGGATGGCCAGAACATAATCTAAGCCTCGAAAAAAGTCAGGGGCCGCCCGGAAACGCTTCGGTAACGGGGGTCCAGGCCCTCGTGTGGCACTTTTCGGGCCCTGAACTAACATGGCGGAGCGATTCACGGAGTAGGACGGGGACACGGATGGGCACGTCAGGGCGCAGGACCGTACGGGATCTTCGCCGGGGGAACCGGGCGATGTTGCTGCGCTCGCTCTACTTCAGCGGTGCGGCCAGCCGCAACGAGCTCTCGGCGGCGACCGGGCTGAGCGCGGCCACGGTCAGCACCATGACCGGCGACCTGCTGGCCGACAACGTGATCGTCGAGGCCGGCCAGGTCGACTCCGACGGCGGCCGGCCGCGCGTGCTGCTCAAGGTCAACCCCGCCTACGGCTACGCCGTCGGCGTCGACGTGGGGGAGACGCAGGTCAAGGTCGAGCTGTTCGACCTGGAGATGAAGGAGCGCGCCAGGGCGCACTACGCGGTCCGCTCGGCCAAGCACGACCCCGAGCTGGTCGCCCGCCACATCCTGACCGGCGTCGACGCCGTGATCGCCGAGGGCGAGATCTCCCCCGAGCAGGTGCTCGGCGTGGGCGTCGGCGTCCCCGGCATCGTCGGGCCGGGACCCGACGCGCTGGTGTCGGCCAAGACGTTCGGCTGGCAGGCGGTGCCGCTCGGCGCGCTGCTGCGCGCGGGCACCCCGCTGCCGCTCTTCGTCGACAACGGCGCCAAGACGATGGGGCAGGCCGAGCTCTGGTTCGGCTCGGGCAAGGGCACCAGGGACGCGATCATCGTGCTCATGGGCTCCGGCGTCGGCGGCACGATCGTCATCGACGGCGACATCTACCGGGGCGCGGGCAAGGCCGCCGGCGAGGTCGGCCATCTGAAGATCGTGGCCGGTGGGCGGACCTGCCGGTGCGGGGCGCGCGGCTGCCTGGAGGCCTACCTCGGGGCCGAGGCCATCCTCGACCGCGCCGGCGTGGTGGCCGACTCCGCCGACGAGGAGGCCGCGCTGGCCAAGCTGCTCGAAGCGGGCTCCCCGGTCATCGGCGAGAGCGTCGAGCTGCTGGGGGTGGGCCTGTCGAGCCTGGTGCACCTGTTCAACCCCGAGCGCATCGTCATCGGCGGCTGGGCGGGGCTCATGCTGGGCGGGCGGCTGCTGGCCGGCATCAGGGCGGCCACGGCGGCGAACACGCAGGCCCAGCCGTTCCAGCCGGAGACGGTCGTGCTCGGGCGGCTCGGACCCGACGCCGTGGCGCTGGGCGCGGCCACGCTGGTCATCGAGCCGTTCTTCCGGGACGCCGCGTTTCGGGGAGCTGTCCCCACTATTGCGTGAGCGTTAAATCAAGCATTGACATAAGTGCAAGGCGCAGGCACGCTCTGCTCGATAGAGCGCTCTCTCACCACCCCCCAGTTCGTGAGGAGAAGCAGTGCACCCGCGCCGAAGTCCCGCCCTCATCTGGGCTTTCATCGCCGCTCTGATCCTGCCGGTCCTGGTCGCAGGGCCCGCGCGGGCGGCCGACCCGCTCCTGTCGCAAGGCAGGACCGCGACCGCCTCCTCGTCCGAGGGCGCCGGCACCGCCGCGTCGGCGGCGGTGGACGGCAACACGGGAACGCGCTGGTCCAGCGCGTTCAGCGACCCGCAGTGGATCCAGGTCGACCTGGGCGCCACCGCCGACGTCACCGGCGTCGTGCTCCAGTGGGAGGCCGCCTACGCCACCGCCTTCCGCGTCCAGGTCTCCAACGACGCCTCCGCCTGGACCGACGTCTACGCGACCACGACCGGGACCGGCGGCACCCAGACCCTCGCCGTCTCGGGCAGCGGACGTTACGTCCGCGTGCACGGCACCGCCCGCGCCACCGCCTACGGCTACTCGCTCTGGGAGTTCCAGGTCTACGGCACCACGGGCACCGCGGCCTGCGGCACCGCCAACGCCGCGCTCAACCGCCCGGCCACCGCGTCGTCGTCCGAGGGCGCCGGCACCGCCGCGTCGGCCGCCGTGGACGGCAACGCCGGCACCCGCTGGTCCAGCACGTTCAGCGACCCGCAGTGGATCCAGGTGGACCTGGGCTCGGCCCAGCAGATCTGCCAGGTGGTGCTCCAGTGGGAGGCCGCCTACGCGAGGTCGTTCCGCGTCCAGGTCTCCAACGACGCCTCCGCCTGGACCGACCTCTACGCGACCACGACCGGCACCGGCGGCACACAGACCCTCGCCGTGACGGGCAACGGCCGCTACGTCCGCGTGCACGCCACCGTCAGGGCCACCGCCTACGGCTACTCGCTCTGGGAGCTCGTCGTGCGGACCACGGGCACGACCACCCCGCCGGGCGGCGGCGACCTCGGCCCCAACGTGCACGTCTTCGACCCGTCCATGTCATCGGCGAGCATCCAGGCCACGCTCGACTCGACCTTCGCACAGATGGAGTCCAACCAGTTCGGCCTCCAGCGGCACGCCCTGCTGTTCAAGCCGGGCAGCTACAACGTCACCGCCAACATCGGCTTCTACACCTCGATCATGGGGCTCGGCCGCAACCCCGACGACGTCACCATCAACGGCCAGGTCCGGGTGGACGCCGGCTGGTTCGGCGGCAACGCCACCCAGAACTTCTGGCGCTCGGCCGAGAACCTGTCGATCACGCCGTCCGGCGGCACCAACCAGTGGGCGGTCTCGCAGGCGGCGCCGTTCCGGCGCGTCCACGTCAGGGGCAACCTCAACCTGGCGCCCACCGGGTACGGCTGGGCCAGCGGCGGCTACATCGCCGACAGCCGGATCGACGGGACGGTGCAGCCGTACTCCCAGCAGCAGTGGTTCACCCGCGACAGCACCATCGGCGGCTGGCTCAACGGCGTGTGGAACATGGTCTTCTCCGGCGTCGCCGGCGCCCCCGCGCAGGGCTTCCCCGAGCCGCCGTACACGACGCTCGACACCAGCCCCGTGACCAGGGAGAAGCCCTTCCTGTACGTGGACGCGTCCGGGAACTACCAGGTCTTCGTCCCGGCCCTGCGGCAGAACACCCGCGGCGTGAACTGGCCCGGCTCCGGCGGCTCGATCCCGCTCAGCCAGTTCTACGTCGCCAAGCCGTCCGACACCGCCGCCACCATCAACGCGGCGCTCGCCTCCGGCCTGAACCTGCTGTTCACGCCCGGCGTCTATCACGTCGGCCAGACCATCAACGTCACCCGGCCCGACACGGTCGTGCTCGGCCTCGGCTACGCCACGATCATCCCCGACAACGGCGTCGTGCCCATGCGGCTCGCCGACGTGAACGGGATCAAGGTCGCCGGCCTGCTGTTCGACGCCGGCAGCGTCAACTCACCCATCCTGATGGAGGTCGGCCCGTCCGGGTCGAGCGCCTCGCACGCCGCCGACCCCATCTCGATCCAGGACGTGTTCTTCCGCATCGGCGGCGCCCACGCGGGCAAGGCCACCACGAGCCTGGTCGTGAACAGCGACCACACGATCATCGACCACATCTGGGCCTGGCGCGGCGACCACGGCGCCGGCATCGGCTGGACCGTCAACACCGCCGACACCGGGCTGATCGTCAACGGCGACGACGTCACCGCCTACGGGCTGTTCGTCGAGCACTACCAGAAGTACCAGGTCATCTGGAACGGGCAGCGCGGCAAGACGATCTTCTTCCAGAACGAGATGCCGTACGACCCGCCGAACCAGGCCGCCTGGATGAACGGCGGCACCCGCGGCTACGCCGCCTACAAGGTCGCCGACTCCGTCACCTCGCACGAGGCGTGGGGGCTGGGGGCGTACTGCTACTTCAACGTCGATCCCAGCGTCGTGGCCGAGCGCGGCTTCGAGGCGCCGGTCAACGCCGGCGTGCGCTTCCACGACCTGCTCACCGTCTCGCTCGGCGGCAACGGGACGATCGCCCATGTCATCAACAACACGGGAGGACCCGCGCAGGGCACGGACACGATCCCGGTGAAGGTCGTCACCTTCCCCTGATCTTGATGACCGCTTACGGCTGACGCAGGCGCACGACGTCGGGGCTCAGCTCGGCGACGCCGCCGACGCCCAGCAGCTGCAGGGTGCGTACGAGCTCGGCGTGCAGCAGGTCCAGCACCCGCCGCACGCCGGGCTCACCGCCGGCCATCAGCCCGTACAGGTAGGCCCGGCCGACGAAGCACGCCCGGGCGCCGAGCGCCACCGCGGCGGCGACGTCGGCCCCGCTGCGGACGCCCCCGTCGAGGAAGACCTCGGTGCGGTCGCCGACGGCGGCCACCACGTGGGGCAGCAGCTCCAGCGGAGTGGGAGCGCGGTCGAGCTGCCGGCCGCCGTGGTTGGACACGACCAGGCCGTCCACCCCGGCGGCGGCCAGGTCCTTGGCGTCGTCGACCCGCTGCACCCCCTTGACCAGCAGCCGCCCCTGCCACGCCGACCGGATCCACTCCAGGTCCCCGATCGTCACCGACGGGTCGAACATCAGGTTCGTGATCCCGGCCAAATCGCCGGGCGCGCCCTCCACGGTGGCGAAGGTGAGCGGCTCGCCGGTCAGGAAGTCGAACCACCACGCCGGATGCCGCAGCGCCTGCAGCGCGCTGCGCCAGCGCAGGGACGGCGGGACCGTCAGGCCGTGCCGAACGTCCCGCAGCCGGGCCCCGGCCACCGGCACGTCCACGGTCACCACCAGCACGTCCATGCCCGCCGCGCGGGCCATGGCCAGCGTGTCCAGGGTGCGGGCGCGGTCGCGGACGACGTAGAGCTGGAACCAGTTCCAGCCGCCGGGCGCGGCGGCGGCCACGCCGGCGGCGGTCGTGGTGCCCATGGTGGACAGCGTGTAGGGGACGGCGGCCCGCTCGGCCGCGCGCGCCACGGCCGGCTCGCCCGCGCGATGCATCATCCGGGTGAACCCGGTGGGGCCGAGCACGACCGGCATCCCGATCCGCCGGCCCAGGATCTCGACCTCGGTCGGCGCCCGCGCCACGTCGCGCAGGACCCGCGGGCTGAACTCCACCCGGTCGAACGCCGCCACGGCCCTGGCCATCGACCGCTCGCCCTCGGCCGCGCCGTCCACGTAGTCGAAGACCATCCGCGGGGCCCGGCGCATGGCGAGCAGGCGCAGGTCGGCGACGTCGGCGGCGGCGGCCACCCGCTGTGCCATGGACAGGCGGGGCCGCCGAGGCAGGACGGTCCGCAGCTCCCGCCACCGGGGCAGGCGCCTGGGGTCCTTCGCGGGTGTGTCGATGTCCAGGACGGTACCAAACGGGCGGTCCCGTACGGTGGAGTGATGATCGAGGACTGGGTCCGGCTGGCGGGCGGCTCGCCCGCCGCCCTCGCGACCGGCGCCGAGCTGATCGCCCGCTGGTCCGAGCCGCACCGCCGCTACCACGACCGCGCTCACCTGGCCGCCGTGCTCGGCGCGATCACCCCGCTCGGCGACGAGGCCGGCGACCTCACGGCCGTGCGGCTGGCGGCCTGGTTCCACGACGCGGTCTACGACGGCAGGCCCGGCCGGGACGAGGAGCGCAGCGCCCAGCTCGCCCAGGCCCTGCTGCCGCGCTGCGGCGTGCCCGCCGGGCGGATCGCCGAGGTCGCCAGGCTGGTCCGCCTCACGGCCGCCCACGACACGCTGACCGGCGGCGACGCGAACGGCGCCGTCCTGTGCGACGCGGACCTGGCCGTGCTCGGCAGCCCTGGCTATCCGGCCTACGCGGCCGCCATCCGGCAGGAGTACGCCCACGTGCCGGACGAGGCGTTCCGGCAGGGCCGGGCGGAGGTGCTGCGCCGGCTGCTGGCGGTGCCGCGCCTCTACCGGACCCGCCGGGCGGCCGAGCTGTGGGAGGAACGGGCCCGCGCCAACATGACGGCCGAGCTAGCGGCGCTTGCGGCGGCGCAACCCGGCGGCGATGAGCCGCCTTAACAACTCGCGCGAGCTCACCGCCTCCGCCCCCAGGGCCACCGCGTGGGCGTGCACGGTCTCCGGCACGTCGTAGTGATCCCGGTCGAACGCCCGCTCCGGCACCCCCAGCCGCGCCGCGAAGGCGTGCAACTCCTCCAGAGAGCTGTCGCTGACCAGGTGCGACCACATCAGGTCGCGCGGCCCCGGCCAGTGGGGCGGGTCGATCAGAACGGTCACGTCGTCAAGGGTAGGACCCTGCCGCGCACGCTCAGCTCCCCGAGTCCGGCGACGACGACGTGGGCGCCCGGATCCACCGGGCCGCCGCCGTCCCCGGCCACCGCCACGACCAGCCCGAACCCGCCCTTCGCGGCCGCCTCGATCCCCGGCAGCGCCGACACCGCCACCGCCACCCTGGCGGCGGGCAGATCCAGCCGGCGGGCGGTCTCCAGGAAGAGCGCGGGGTCGGGCGTTCCCGGCAGGTTCATCAGCGCGGCGTCGTTGCCGTCGACCATCAGGTCGAACAGGTGCATGACACCCGCCGAGCCCACCAGCTTGCGCCCGTGCAGGCTGGCGGAGACGGCCGCCGTGCGGGCGCCCCGCCGCCGCAGCTCGTGCAGCAGCGCCACCGTCGAGGGGAACGACGCCACCCCGTACTTGTCCACCTGCTCCACGAAGACGCGGTCCTTGGCCAGGCCGAGCCCGTGCACGGTCGGCGCGCCCGGCTCGTCGTCGGGCGAGCCCTCCGGCACGATGATGCCGCGCGCGGCCAGGAAGGTGCGGATGCCGTCGAGCCGCGGCCGTCCGTCCACGTGGCGGAGATAGTCGTCGCGGATGTCGAACGGCTCGGAGCGGCCACGCAGGAACGCGTCGAAGACATGTTTCCAGGCGGCCGCGTGCCCCCGAGCGGTGTCGGTCACCACGCCGTCGGTGTCGAACACGACGGCGCCGACCGAGGTGAGGTCGATGACAGGCTCGTTCACACTGCGAACGTAGCCGCTCTACCAGGAGACCGGTAGCTCCTTGACACCGTAGACAATAGCGAGCTCCCTGAACGGCACCTCGCCCGCGACGCGCAGATCGGGAAAGCGGCGCAGCAGGGCAGGAAACGCGATGCGCATCTCCATCTGCGCCAGCGGCGCGCCGATGCAGCGGTGGATGCCGTGCCCGAACGCCAGATGCGAGCCCGCCGTCTCCCTGCCCGGCCGCACCTCGTCCATGTCGCCGCCGATCGCCGGGTCGCGGTTGGCGCCGGTGAGCGAGCAGAGCACCATCTCGCCCTTCTTGATCGTCACCCCGCGCAGCTCCAGGTCGTCGCGGGCGAAACGCGGGAAGGCCACCTGGACGACGGTCATGTACCGCAGCAGTTCCTCGACCACGTCGACGACGTAGCCGTCGACCTCGCGCACCTTCGCGGCCTGCTCGGGGTTGCGCAGCAGCCACAGGGTGCCCAGGGCGAGCATGCTCGTGCTGGTGTCGTGCCCGCCGGTCAGCAGCCCGTCGGCCATGCTGGCCAGCGTGCGGTCGTCGAGCTCGTCGCCGTGCTCGCGCAGCAACTGTCCCAGCAGGCCGTCGCCCGGGGCCTGCCGCTCGCGGGCGACGAGGTCCGTCAGGTACGCCATCGCGTCGTTGATGGCCTGCAGCGACGCCTCGGGACCCGCGGTGAAGTCGAAGCGGTCCTTGCTGATCTTCACGAAGCCGGCCCGCTCCTCGTACGGGACGCCGAGCAGCTCGCACACCACCAGGGACGGGAGCGGCAGCGCGAACTCCGCCACCAGGTCCACCGGCCCGCCCGCGGCGCCCTTGGCCTCCATCCGGTCCAGGTACTCCTCGACCAGGGCCTCGATGCGCGGCTCCAGCCGGCGCAGCCGCCGCATGGTGAACTCGGGGGTCAGGTACTTGCGCAGCCGGGTGTGCTCGGGCGGGTCGCGGAAGCCCAGGCCGCCCGGATCCTCCTGGTTGGAGCCGAGGCCGATGACGCCGGCGAAGTCGTTGCTGAAGCGCTCATGGTCGCTCAGAACGGCGCGGACGTCCTCCCAGCGGGAGACGAGGTAGACCGTCTGGCCGCCGGGGATCTCCATCGGGAAGACGGGGTGCTCGGCTCGGATGCGTCCCAGCTCGCCCACAGGGTCGAAACCGTCACGCATGAACTGCACGAGGGGGAACTCTTCTGTGTCTGACATCGATATCCGTCCTGCTGGGATACATCGCACATGTCGGGATAAATCCCTGCATAGATGGTCCCATCCGGTCGGGTGAATGTTGCCCTCCGAAAGGACGAATTTACCTATCCCCCTGCGGCTCGCCGGGGCCTGAACCCCGGCCGTCGTGCGGGGGCGCCGCCGGGTCGAGCACGGCTGAGCAGGGCGCGGCCGAGCAGGGCGCGGCGGCTTCGTGCTCGCTCGCCCACAGGTCCCATTGTGCGCCCGGCCCGCGCACGGAACCAGCCCGGTCGCAGGGCTCTATCCCTGACGGCACCTGCGGGGAGTGTCAGGCGGGCTGTCAACCGCACGCGTCGGCCGGGGGCCACGGAGCGCCCTCCGTCGAGCCCGCACGACCTCGCCGGGACCAGGCACCGTCCGGAGGCTGAAACAGGAGGTAAAGCAGGGCAAACTGGGGCAGCAGGCGGTGTTTGGCGTACAACATGGCGACATTCTGCGATGATCTCGTCGCATAGAGCCGGAGTTTGAGCCTCACGGATAGTGACTGATGCCGACATTCGACGAAATAGCAGCCTTTATCATCGAGAAGCCGCTCGCGACCGCCGTCATAGCGTTGCTGAGCCTGGCCGGGCTGGTGCTGGCGTTCTTAGTGCTCAGGGTCGCCTGGCGCGTGGTGTCGTGGTTGTTCACCCGATACGTCGCCAACCGGCCCATCGAGGACGTGCTGACCATCGTGGCCGCCTCCATCGCCACCGGCGTGTCCGCACAGGGCATGTGGCGCTTCTCCGGGGACGTCCTGGGCCTGGACGGGCCGCTGAGGCTGCTGCTGTTCGCGTTCATCGAAGTCGCGATCATCACCTCCGCCGTCCGCGCCCGGCGCAACATGCGCGAGAACTTCTCCGCCGGCATCGACGGCATCGCCGTGTGGGCCCTGACCTGCCTGACCGCCGTCCTGTCCAGCATGGACGCGCGCAGCCTGCCCGAGGCGATGTTCAGGCTCGCGGCGCCGCTGGTCGCCGCCTGGTTGTGGGAGCGCGGCATGGCCATCGAACGCCACCGCATCCGCGGCACCGGCCGCATCAACTGGCGCCTGACCCCCGAGCGGCTGATGGTCCGGATGGGGCTGGCCGAGGTCAGCGACCGTACGGCGAGCGACGTCGACGCCCACCGCAGGCTGACCAGGGTCGCGCTGGCCGCCAAGCGCGCCAAGTCGCTGCGCGAGGGCGGCGGCTCCGAGCGCAAGCTGCGCGCCGCGCTGGCCAAGCTCGACAAGGCCATGGACCAGGCCGTCGAGCACACCGGCCTGGCCGTGGACCCGTCCCGCCAGGAGGCGCTGCTGGCCCAGATCGCCGCCCTCTACAACACCTCCGCCCTCATCGACGCCGACCCCCGCGTCCCCTGGGAGCCGCACGCCGACCACCACCCGGTGCCCGCCCGCCCGGCCCTGCCGCCCGCGCTCGCCGAGCTGGTCGACGAGGATGACGAGGACATCGACGTGCTCGACGCCACCCCGCACGTCGTCAGCACGGCCGAGCGCGCGGCCCTCATGCGCGCCGCCCGCGACTACTGGGACCGCCGGATCGCCATGGGCATCGTGCCGCGTACGGTGGACATCGCCCAGGAGATCGGCATCCCCCTGGCCGCGGCGCGCGAGTATCGTGCCCTGTGGAAGCTGGAGCCGCAGGCGCACGCGCTCATCGAGGCGCTGTTCCACCAGCACGGCATCGTCGACACGGGCGCCTTCCCCGCCATCGCGGACGACGGGCGGATGCTGACCACCAAGTCGTAGGGGAGAGCACGGGTGCGGGACCGCACGCTCGAACGCGTCAGGAAGCTCCTGGCCAAGGCCGAACGCACCGACAACGAGCACGAGCGGGCCACGTTCATGGCGGCGGCGTCGGCGCTGATGGCCAAGTACGGCATCGACGCGCTCCCGCCGGCCGGCACCCGGCAGATCCCCGGCGACCGGGTGGTCACGCTGCCCAACCCGTGGGCCCGGGAGAAGGCCCGCCTGGTGAGCCTCGTCGCCCAGGCGGCTCGGTGCCGCCCGCTGCTCATCGGGCGTGGCGCGGAGGGCGGGCAACGGGTGCACGTGTTCGGCTTCGCCGCCGACCTGGAGCGCGCCGATCTGCTCGCCACGTCGCTGCTGCTGCAGATGGCCTCCGGGCTGGCCAAGGTCTCGCCGCCCGAGCACGTCACGGCGGTGCGCGCCTACCGGAGGTCGTGGTTGCTGGGGTTCACGGACGAGGTGTACCGGTTGTTGCGGGCGGCGGAGTCCGCGGCCGAGTCGGTGGCCGAGCAGGCCGGCACGGGGACCGCGCTGGTGCTGGCCGACCGCCGCGCCGAGGTCGAGCGGGCGGTGGCGGCGCACTATCGGGACATCCGGATGAGCGTGCCCAGGACCAGCGGCACCGGTTACCGCGACGGCGTGGCGGCCGGCCGCCACGCGGACCTCGGCCGCACCGGCATGACCACCGAAACGGCCCCCGAACTCACCACCGGCTGACCCGCACAAGGCCACCCGCCGGACGGCACCATCCCGCCGACGGCCTGCCACCGCCGGACGGCGCGATCCCGCCACCGCCGGAGGGTGCCTGAACCGCTGGTCAGCCGAGTGCGGCCGACACCAGCGAGCGGGCCTCCTCCTGCACCTTGGCCAGATGCCCGGGGCCCTTGAAGGACTCGGCGTAGATCTTGTAGACGTCCTCGGTCCCCGACGGCCGGGCCGCGAACCAGGCGTTCTCCGTCGACACCTGCACCCCGCCCAGCGCGGCCTCGTTGCCGGGAGCCGTCGTCCGCACCGACGTGATCGGCTCGCCCGCCAGCGACGTGGCCGTCACCTGCTCGGCGGAGAGCTTGCCCAGCACGGCCTTCTCCTCGCGGGTGGCGGGCGCGTCCACCCGGGCGTACGCGGGCTCGCCGAACCGCTCGGTCAGGTCCCGGTAGCGGGCGCCGGGCGACTCGCCGGTCACGGCCAGGATCTCCGAGGCCAGCAGGGCCAGGATGATGCCGTCCTTGTCGGTGGACCACACCGACCCGTCGCGCCGCAGGAACGACGCCCCCGCGCTCTCCTCGCCGCCGAACCCGAGCGAGCCGTCCAGCAGCCCCGGCACGAACCATTTGAAGCCCACCGGCACCTCGTACAGCCGGCGTCCCAGCGACGCGGTGACGCGGTCGATGATGGCGCTGCTGACCATGGTCTTGCCCACGCCGGCGTCCTGGGGCCAGCCGTCGCGGTGGGCGAACAGGTAGGAGATGGCGACGGCGAGGTAGTGGTTGGGGTTCAGCAGGCCGGAGTCGGGGGTGACGACGCCGTGCCGGTCGGCGTCCGCGTCGTTACCTGTGGCGATATCGTACTTATCCCGATTGGCGATGAGCGAGGCCATCGCGTACGGCGACGAGCAGTCCATCCGGATCTTGCCGTCCCAGTCGAGCGTCATGAACCGCCACGCCGGATCGACCAGGGGGTTGACCACGGTCAGGTCGAGGCGGTGCCGCTCGGCGATCTCCCCCCAGTAGGCCACGCTCGCGCCGCCCAGCGGATCGGCCCCGATCCGCACCCCGGCCGCCCTGATCGCGTCCAGGTCCAGCACGGACGGCAGGTCGTCCACGTACGTGCCGAGGAAGTCGTAACGCCCGGCCGCGCGCACGGCCCGCGCGTACGGGACGCGCGACACGTTCTTCAGCCCGGCCGCCAGCAGGTGGTTGGCCCGGTCCTGGATCCACGTGGTGGCGTCGGTGCCGGCGGGCCCGCCGTGCGGCGGGTTGTACTTGAAGCCGCCGTCGCCCGGCGGGTTGTGCGACGGCGTGACGACGACGCCGTCGGCGAGACCGGTGTCGCGGCCCTGGTTGTGCCGCAGGATGGCGTGCGAGACGGCCGGCGTCGGCGTGTAGCCGTCGCGCGCGTCGATCAGCACCTCGACCCCGTTGGCCGCGAACACCTCCAGCGCCGACACCCGGGCCGGCTCCGACAGCGCGTGCGTGTCGATGCCGAGGAACAGCGGCCCGTCGGTGCCCTGGGCGCGCCGGTATTCGCAGATGGCCTGGCTCGTGGCCAGGATGTGGTCCTCGTTGAACGCGACGTTCAGCGACGACCCCCGATGCCCCGACGTGCCGAACGCGACCCGCTGCCCCACCTCGCCGGGGTCGGGGTGCAGGGCGTAGTAGGAGGTCACCAGCCTGGCGACGTCGACCAGGTCGGCGGGCTGAGCGGGCTGTCCCGCGCGTTCGTGGGTCATGCAGCGACTTTACCGAAGGTCCACAGAAAGCCTTGGCCTTCAGGCCGGGGATGAATGTGGTCTCCGAAGGGGATGGCCCGGCGGAGGTGGGGTATCCCGGAGCGCGTGGCGCGGACCCTGAAGCGGTCAGGTGGGGCGGCGCTGTTGTTCGATGTAGGTCTTGATGATGGTGAGCGGGGCTCCGCCGCAGGATGCGGCGAGGTAGGACGGCGACCAGAAGTGGCCCTTCATGTGGATGTGGTTGGCGCGGTCGGTGAACTCTTTGCGCAGGTAGAGGGATGAGACGCCCTTGAGGGAGTTGACGAGTTTGGAGATGGCCATCTTGGGCGGGTAGTGGACGAGCAGGTGGACGTGGTCGTCTTCGCCGTTGAACTCGCGTAGTTCGGCCTCAAAGCTGTCGCATACCTCGATCATGATCTCTTCGCAGCGGCGCAGCATCTCGTCGTTGAAGACGTTGCGCCGGTATGTGGTCACGAAGACCAGATGGACGTGCATCGCGGAAACCACCTGCCTGCCGCGTCGGTATTCCCCTTCGTGACTCATAGACCAGATGATAATGTGTTCGAATTGGTGGGGCGCAGGCAGCCGGGAGGGGGTGTCTGACGGTGCTGGCGGGGCGGAAGTATCGGGTGGAGTTCGACTTCGGGCAGCGGATCTTCGCTGAGCGGCTGGGCGGGATCTGCCGCAGCGTGTGGAACACCGGTCTCCAACAGCGCCGCGAGTACCGCAAGCGGGGCGGGCACCTCGGCTACGCCGAGCAGTGCGCGCAACTCGCCGACGCCAAGAAGGACCCGTACTGCGCCTGGCTGGCCGACGCTCCCGCCCAGGTCATCCAGCAAACCCTCAAAGACCTGGATCAGGCGTGCCGTCGACACGGCACCTGGAAGGTCAACTGGAAGTCGAAAACCCGGTGGAAGCCGTCATTTCGGTTCCCCACCGCGAAACACATCCCGGTGGAGCGGATCAACCGCACGTGGGGGCGGGTGTTCTTGCCCAAATTCGGGTGGGTGAAGTTCCGGATGTCGCGTCCGCTGGGTGGGGTGGTGAGATCGGCGACCGTCTCCCTCGACGGCGGACATGGGTTCATCAGCTTCCTTGTCGAGGACGGGCTGGGGCAGGCCGGACATCATGTCCATCCCGAGCGGAAGGCCGGGGTGGACCGGGGTGTGATCACCGCCGCCGTCACCTCCGACGGGGAGTTCTTCGATCGTCGCCACGCCGGCACCGATGGTGTCTCCAGCCGGGTGGCACCCCCGGTCGCCAGGAAGGACCGGGTATCGGATCTGGGGTATCTCACCCCCGGTGAGGCGACACGATATCTGTGGCTTCAGCGCCGGCTGGCCCGCAGCGTGAAGGGCTCCAAGCGGCGCAAGGTGATCATCGCCCGGTTGGGTGAGATCATGCGCCGGGTCAGATGGCGGCGCAGCGACTTCAACGCCCAGGCCGCGCACCGTCTG